>NZ_JBHVUQ010000003.1:0-113988 GCF_042884105.1 Streptomyces sp. NPDC058157 | reverse complement strand
GACCCCGTTCCGTGCGCTCCGCGCCCGGTGCGCTCAAACGCCGCGCGGGCTACATATAGCCCCGCCGGCGTTTGAGGCGCGGGGTCAGGGGCGGAGCCCCTGGGAACGGTGGAAGGGCGGGGAGGGGCAAGCCCCGCGCAGCGGTACCCCCGCCCCCTGGGAGGGCTAGCCTTGATGTCGGAAAACCGCCAGCCCGGACACCCCCCGGGCCGGGATGCTGGAGCCATGTACACCGACACCGACCGCTGCGTCAGGGCCGTGCAGTCGAAGGACGCCCGTTTCGACGGGTGGTTCTTCACCGCGGTCCGGACGACCGGCATCTACTGCCGGCCCAGCTGCCCGGCCGTGCCGCCCAAGGTCGAGAACATGAGCTTCCTGCCCAGTGCCGCCGCCTGCCAGCAGGCCGGCTACCGGGCCTGCAAGCGGTGCCGGCCCGACACCAGTCCCGGGTCGCCCGAGTGGAACGCCCGCGCCGACGCCGTCGCCCGCGCGATGCGGCTGATCCAGGACGGGGTCGTGGACCGCGAAGGGGTCCCGGGGCTGGCCGCGCGCCTCGGGTACTCCGCCCGGCAGGTGGAGCGGCAGCTGAACGCCGAGCTCGGCGCCGGCCCCCTCGCCCTGGCCCGCGCCCAGCGCGCGCAGACCGCCCGACTGCTCATCGAGACCTCCGAGCTCCCGATGGGCGACGTGGCCTTCGCCGCCGGGTTCTCCTCCATCCGCAACTTCAACGAGACGGTCCGGGAGGTCTTCGCGCTCACCCCCGGCGAGCTGCGGGCCCGCGCGGCCCGGGCGGGGCGGCGGGAGCCGCGCGTCCCCGGGACCCTCAGCCTGCGGCTGCCCTACCGGGCCCCGCTCACCCCCGACAACCTCTTCGGGCACCTCGTCGCCACCGCCGTCCCCGGCGTGGAGGAGTGGCGCGACGGGGCCTACCGGCGGACCCTGCGCCTCCCCCACGGCTCCGGGATCGTCGCCCTCACCCCCGGCCCCGAGCACATCGGCTGCCGGCTCGCCCTCACCGACCTGCGGGACCTGACCATCGCCATCAGCCGCTGCCGGTGGATGCTCGATCTGGACGCCGACCCCGAGGCCGTCGACGGCCAGCTGCGCACCGACCCGCTGCTGGCCCCGCTCGTGGACAAGGCCCCCGGACGCCGGGTGCCCCGTACCGTGGACGCGGCGGAGTTCGCCGTACGGGCGGTGCTGGGCCAGCAGGTGTCCACGGCCGCCGCGCGGACCCACGCGGCCCGCCTGGTGACCGCGTACGGGGAGCCCGTCGAGGACCCGCAGGGCGGGCTGACGCACCTGTTCCCCTCCCCGGAGGCCCTGGCGGGCCTGGACCCCGAGGCGCTGTCCATGCCGCGCAGCCGCCGCGCCACGCTCACCACCCTGGTCGCGGCCCTCGCGGACGGCTCGCTGCCGCTGGGCATCGACAGCGACTGGGAGGCCGCCCGCGCCCGGCTGGACGCCCTGCCCGGCTTCGGGCCCTGGACCACCGAGATCATCGCGATGCGGGCCCTGGGCGACCCCGACGCGTTCCTGCCGTCCGACCTCGGCGTCCGCAAGGCCGCCCGGGGGCTGGGGCTGCCGTCCACGCCCGCCGCGCTCACCGCCCGGGCGGCCGGCTGGCGGCCCTGGCGCGCCTACGCCGTCCAGTACCTGTGGGCGACCGACGACCACGCGATCAACCGCATGCCCGCAGTACCCGTAGCAGGAGAAGGAGCACCGTCGTGAACAGCGCCAGGCAGCACACCGTGGTCGAGAGCCCGTACGGGGCGCTCACCCTCGTCGCCACCGACGGGGTCCTCAGCGGGCTGTACATGACCGGCCAGCGCCACCGCCCCGACGAGGAGTCCTTCGGCGAGCGGGTGGCTGCGGACGAGGAGCCGTTCCCGGAGGTGGTGCGGCAGCTGACCGCGTACTTCGCCGGGGAGCTGACCGAGTTCACCGTGCCGGTGAAGCTGGAGGGGACCGCGTTCCAGCGCAGCGTCTGGGAGCAGCTCGTCCGGATCCCGTACGGGCAGACCTGGTCCTACGGGCGGCTGGCGGCCGAGCTCGGCAAGCCGGGCGCCTCCCGCGCGGTGGGCCTGGCCAACGGGAAGAACCCGGTGGGCATCATCGTGCCCTGCCACCGCGTGATCGGCGCCTCCGGCTCGATGACGGGCTACGGCGGCGGGATCGAGCGCAAGGTGCGGCTGCTGGAGTTCGAGAGCCGCGGCGCCGGCGCCCGGTAGCGGGTCAGACCACCGCCAGGGGGACGAGCAGGGCGAAGCCCGCGCCCGCTTCGACGGCGTAGGCGTAGAGCGACGGGTGCTGGACCGGCGCGGCGAGCAGGACCACGCTCTGCTGGGTCGCGGCGGCCTTCACCCATTCGTCGTCGGCGCCGAGGCGGCCCTGGTACCAGCCCTCGCAGGGGCCCGGGCCGGTGACGGCGAGGACGTCGTCCTCGCGGCGGTAGAAGGCCTGCCAGCCCTCGGCGGGCGCAGACCAGGCCTCGAAGTCCTCGAAGGAGGCCCAGCCGCCCTCGCGGATCGCGGTGTCGAACAGCCAGACCGGCATCCCCTCGGGGGAGAGTTCGCCGCCCGACTGCTCCTCGGTGGTGAAGTGGACCATGGGAAGTGCGTCGGGACCGTCGGCCGTGCTCGGCCAGGCGTACATCGTGATCATCTGTTGATTCTGCCCTGGGTGGAGGAGTTCGGGACAGGCCGGCGGCCGGGCCTCGTCAGGTGGTCTTCCCCCAGCTACCGCTGGGAGGTGCCCCCAGGGCGGCGGCCGTTCTCCAGTTCCACGGTGCCCTCGCCCGACTCCAGTACGCGGCAGGCCTCTTGGGTGCGCAGGCCGAGCGATCCGAGGAGGTACGCGGGGAGTTCGGCCGGCTCGACGAGCTTCCAGGAGAGCAGTTCCTCCTCCTGGAGGGTGATCGAGGCCAGCTGCGCGGCGTCGAGCACTCCGCCGTCGTAGAGGTAGGCCGCCAGCGGCGGGCGGCCCGGGCCCACGCTCCAGTCGACGGCGAGGAGGCGGCCCAGCGGCAGGTCGAGGCCGATCTCCTCGGCGCTCTCCCGGCGGGCCGCCGTGCGCGGGGACTCGTTCCGGTCGGATTCGATCGTGCCGCCCGGCAGGGCCCAGCCCTCGCGGTAGTTGGGCTCCACGAGCAGGACGCGGCCCCGTTCGTCGCGGAAGAGGGCGGCCGCGCCGGCCAGGACCCGGGGCAGGCTCGCGATGTAGCTGGCGTAGTCATCCGTGGTGGTCACGCCGCCACCCTAACGGGCCCGCCCGGGCCCCGTTCCGGGTGGTTCACCCCTGCGGGTCCGGGCCGTCCCCGCGGTCCCGGGCCCGGGTCTCGGCGACGCGCCGCAGGCGGGGGTGGCGGTCCGGGCCGCTCTCGCCGACGGCCTCGCCCACCATGGCCCGGACGGCGTCCCGCAGCCCGTGCAGGGCGGGGTGGCGGGCGGGTCCGGCGCCGGGGTCCGCGCGCAGTTCGCGCAGCAGCGCCCAGCACAGCAGCAGCATGACGATCACGAACGGCAGGGCGACGAGGATGGTCGCGGTCTGCAGGGACTTCAGGCCGCCCGCGACGAGCAGGACGGCGGCGACGGCGGCCATCAGGACGCCCCAGGTGACGACGAGCCAGGTGGGCGGGTGCAGGGAGCCGCGGCTGGTGAGGGAGCCCATGACCAGGGAGGCGGAGTCGGCGCTGGTGATGAAGTACGTCATCACCAGCGCCATGGCCACCCAGGAGGTGAGGGTCCCGAGCGGCAGGGCGTCGAGCATCCCGAAGAGGGAGGCCTCGGCGCCCTCCTTGGCCTTGGCGGCGAGGTCGGCGGCGCCGGTGGAGTCCAGGCGGATGGCGGTGCCGCCCATGACGCAGAACCAGACGACGGTGGCGCCGGAGGGGACGAGGAGCACCCCGACGAGGAACTCGCGGATGGTGCGGCCCCGGGAGATCCGGGCGATGAAGGTGCCGACGAAGGGGGCCCAGGACAGCCACCACGCCCAGTAGAAGATCGTCCACGCGCCGAGCCAGGCGCGGTCGGTGAAGGCGCCGGTGCGGCTGGCCATGGGCAGCAGCTCGTGCAGGTAGCTGCCGACGCTGGCCGGGATGACGTCGAGGACGTAGACGGTGGGGCCGAGCACGAAGACGAACAGCATCAGGGCGGCGGCGAGCACCACGTTGAGGGTGCTGAGCCATTTGACGCCCTTGTGCAGGCCGGAGAAGGCGGACAGCACGAAGGCGGCGGAGAGGGAGCCGATGATGACCAGCTCGACGGTGGTCGAGTCCTGGAGGCCGGTGGTGAGGTTCAGGCCCTTGGCGACCTGGAGGGCGCCGAGGCCGAGGCTGGTGGCGGTGCCGAAGACGGTGGCGAAGACGGCGAGGAGGTCGATGGCCTTGCCGGGCCAGCCCGCGGCGCGGCGGGCTCCCATGAGGGGGACGAAGGCGGAGCTGAGCCGGTTGCCGCGGCCCTTGCGGAAGGTGGCGTAGGCCAGGGCGAGGCCGGCGATGCCGTAGATGGCCCAGGGGGTGAGGGTCCAGTGGAAGAAGGAGTAGTCCAGGGCCGCGCGGGCCGCGTCGCCGGTGCGGGGGGCGGCGCCGCTGGCGGGGGGCGGGGCCAGGTAGTGGGTGAGGGGCTCGCCCACGCCGTAGAACATCAGGCCGATGCCCATGCCGGCGCTGAACATCATCGCGATCCACGCGAGGTTGCCGAACTCGGGCTCGGAGTCGTCGGCGCCCAGGCGGATCCGGCCGAAGCGGCTGACCGCGAGGACCACGCACAGGACGAGGAACACGTCGGCGGCGATCACGAACAGCCAGGCGAAGTTGTCCAGCACCCAGGACAGCGCGGAGCCGGAGGCGCTGTCGAAGGAGTCCTTGCCGAGGGCGGCCCAGGCGACGACGGCCAGCACGGCGACCACCCCGACGATGACGACCGTGCGGTCGGGGCTGTCGTCCGGCGGGCCGCCGCCGGGCCCCGCGCCGGGGGCGTCCGGACGTGCCTGTTCCAGTGATTCCGCGCTCATCCGGCCACACTATGCAGACGTATATCCGTATTTAGGCGTATGACGCGCCGCATGTGGCCCAGGCCACTCATGGGCATAGGAGGATCCTCCGGATAAGCTCATGGTGGCGCGACTGCACTGTTCGATAGCAAGGGATTAGCAAGGTGACGGACGGAGCAGTAACTGAGGCCGCGCGCGTGCTCATCGCCGCGGACAAATTCAAGGGCTCGCTCACGGCCGTTCAGGTCGCGGAGCGGGTGACGGCCGGTCTTCGCCGGGCCGTACCGGGCGTGGAGGTCGAGACCCTCCCCGTCGCGGACGGCGGCGACGGTACGGTCGCGGCCGCCGTGGCGGCCGGGTTCGAACGCCGGGAGGTCCGGGTCACCGGTCCCGTCGGCGAGCCGGTCACGGCGGCGTTCGCGTTCCGTGACGGCACCGCCGTGGTCGAGATGGCCGAGGCCTCCGGGCTCCAGCTGCTCCCCGCGGGCACCTTCGCCGCGCTGACGGCGACCACGTACGGCTCCGGCGAGCTGCTGAAGGCCGCGCTGGACGCGGGCGCGCGCTCGATCGTCTTCGGTGTGGGCGGCAGCGCCACCACCGACGGCGGCGCGGGCATGCTCGCCGCGCTGGGCGCGGTGTTCCTGGACGCGGACGGCGAGCCGGTGGGCCCGGGCGGCGGGGCGCTGGCCTCGCTGGCGTCGGCGGACCTGTCGGGCGTGGACCCGCGGTTCGCGGACGTGGACTTCGTCCTGGCCAGCGACGTGGACAACCCGCTGACGGGCCCCAAGGGCTGCGCGGCGGTGTACGGCCCGCAGAAGGGGGCTTCGCCGCAGGACGTGGCGACCCTGGACGCGGCGCTCGGCCACTACGCGCAGGTGCTGGAGAAGGCGATCGGCCCCAAGGCCGCCGAGCTCGCCGCCTCCCCCGGCGCGGGCGGCGCGGGCGGCATCGGCTACGGCGCGCTGCTGCTGGGGGCGAGCTTCCGCCCGGGCATCGAGCTGATGCTGGAGGTGCTCGGGTTCGCCCCGGCGCTGGAGCGGGCCACGCTGGTGATCACCGGTGAGGGCTCCCTGGACGAGCAGACCCTGCACGGCAAGGCCCCGGCCGGTGTCGCCGCGGCGGCGCGGGCCGCCGGCAAGCCGGTGGTGGCGGTGTGCGGGCGGCTGCTGCTGGGCCAGGAGGCCCTCGAGGCGGCGGGCATCCGCAAGGCGTACCCGCTGACGGACCTGGAGCCGGACCCGGCGAAGTCCATCCCGAACGCGGGGCCCCTGCTGGAGCGCGTCGCGGAGAACATCGCCGCCGAGGTCCTCTGACCCCGTCCCGGCTACGACTCCCGAGGCCCGGTACCCCGCTACGGGGTACCGGGCCTCGGCCTTATGAGGCGCGCCCGGCGGTGCCGCTGCGCGGGGCGGAGGTCCCCTACCCGCCCTTCCGCCGTTCCCCGGGGCTCCGCCGTCGTCACCACGCGGGCGAAGCCGCCGCCGTGGAGGTTGACGGCGGTGGCGGCGGCCAGCTGGGCGGCGGTGAGGGTGAGGCCCCCCGGACCCGTGAGGTCGAACGTGTGGGTGGCGTCCAGCGGGACGAGGACCTCGTAGCCCAGGTTGCCGCCCATCCGGGCCGTGGTCTCGACGCACATGTTGGTCTGGATGCCGACGACCACCAGCTGGCGGATCCCCCGCGCGGTCAGCCACTCCCCGAGGTCCGGGGTGCCGTAGAAGGAGGAGTTCACGGTCTTGGTGACGTGCAGGGCCTCCTGGCCGAGCCGGTCGGCGACGAAGTCCTTGAAGGCGTGGCCGGGCTGGTCCTCGGCGAGGACGGACCCGGGCCGCAGGGAGGCGTGCCGGACCAGGACCAGCGGGCGGCCGGACGCCTGCCAGGCGTCCATCAGCGCGGCGATGTTCCCCTCCGCCGCCGGGTTGTCGCGGGGGCCCCAGAAGGCGGCGTCGTCGAAGCCCTTCTGCACGTCGACGACGATCAGGGCACTGTCGGGGGCGATCTCGATCGCGTTCTCGGTCATGGATCGATCATGTCGGGCCCGGAGCGGGCGCCCCAGGGGTGCCCGGGACCCGAAACGATGGGTTCCTGCCAGGCTGGCAGGAACCCCGGGCGGCACTCTGGCAGAGTGGCCGCATGCACCGCGTCGCGATCGTCGCCCAGCCCGGGATCCGCGCCTTCGACCTCGCCGTCATCACGGAGGTCTGGGGACCCGACCGCAGCCGCAGCGGGGTGCCCCCGTTCGAGCTGCGCCGCTGCGCGCTGGAGCCCGGGCCCATCGCCCTGCCCGGCGGGCTCACCCTGGCCCCCGACCGGGGACTGGACTGGCTCGACGAGGCCGACCTGGTCGTGGTGCCGGCGCTGGCCGAGCCCGCCGACCCGACGCCCGGGGCGGTGCTGGCCGCGCTGCGGCGGGTGCACGCCCGGGGGACGCCGGTGGCGGCGCTGTGCGCGGGGGCGTTCGTCCTCGCCGAGGCGGGGCTGCTGGACGGGCGGCGGGCGGTGACGCACTGGTGGCTGGCCCCGCAGCTCGCCGCCCGGTATCCGGCGGTGCTGGTGGAGGAGGCCCCGCTGTTCGTCGAGGACGACGGGCTGTGGACCTCCGCCGGGGTCGCCTCGGGCATCGACCTGTGCCTGCACCTGGTGCGCGAGGCCCACGGCGCGGAGGCCGCCGCCGCCGTCGCCCGTTCGATGGTGACGGGCCCGTTCCGCGCCGGGGACCACGCCCAGTACCTGGACCGGCCCGTCCCGGCCGCCGACCGGACCGCCGAGGCGCTGGCCGCCGTACGCCAGCAGGCCCTGCGCCGGCTGCACGAGCCGCTGGACGTGGCCACGCTGGCCCGCTGGGCGGGGATGTCCCCGCGCTCCTTCGCCCGGCACTTCGCGGCCTCCACCGGCACCACGCCCCACCAATGGCTGCTGGGCCGCCGGCTGGACGAGGCCCGCAAACTCCTGGAGCGGACCGACCACCCGGTGCCCGAGGTGGCCCGCCGGGCCGGGTTCGCCAGCGAGGTCACCTTCCGCCAGCGCTTCGCGGCGGCCTTCGGGCGCAGCCCGCGCGCGTACCGCACGGCGGCGGCCAACGCTCCCATAACCGGTGACAGTGTTAGAAATGGCTCATGACCGGACGTTCGGGTCGGCACAGGGAGACGCGGCCGGCGAGCCTGCTCGCGCGCCTCTCGCTGGCCCGGAACAGTCTCGCCGGCCAGGTCTTCTCCCTCCAGGCGCTCATCGTGCTGCTGCTGATCACGGCGGCCTCGCTGGCCCTGTTCTTCCAGGCCCGCTTCGACAGCGAGAAGGACGCCCGCAACCGCTCGCTGGCCGCCGCCGAGGCCTTCGCCCACGCCCCCGGGCTGCCCGCCGCGCTGGCCTCCCCGGACCCCACCGCCGAGCTCCAGCCCCTGGCCGACGCCGCCCGCAAGGCCTCCGGGGTCGACTTCATCTCCGTCCTGAGCACCGACGGCGTCCGCTACACCGACGCCCGGCCCGACCTGATCGGCAAGCGGGCCACCGGCGACCTCGCCCGGGCGGTCGCCGGGCAGCCCTTCACCGAGGTGTTCCGGGGGGCGCCCAGTGACGCGGTCCGGGCGGTCGTCCCCGTGCGGGACGCCGGGGGCCAGGTGGTCGGGCTGGTCTCCACCGGCATAGAGATCGAGAACGTAGGCCACGTGGTCGAGGGGCAGCTCCCGCTGCTGATCGGGGCCGCGGCGGGCGCCCTGCTGCTGGGGACCGCCGGGGCCGCCCTGGTCAGCCGGCGGCTGCGGCGCCAGACCCGGGGCCTGGGGGCCGCGGAACTCGCCCGGATGAACGAGCACCACGAGGCGGTCCTGCACGCCGTGCGCGAGGGGGTGCTCATCGTGGACGCCGACCACCGGCTGCTGCTCGCCAACGACGAGGCCCGCCGGCTGCTGGACCTGCCGCCCGACGCCGAACAGCGGGACGTCGGCGAGCTGGGCCTCGACCCGCGCACCGCGGAACTGCTGCTGTCCGGGCGGGTGGCCACGGACGAGGTCCACCTGGCGGGCGACCGGCTGCTCGCCGTCAACGTACGGCCCACCGCGCCCTTCGCCGGACGGCCCTCGGGCAGCGTGATGACCCTGCGCGACACCACCGAGCTCGCCGCGCTCTCCGGCCGCGCCGAGGTGGCCCGGGAGCGGCTCCAGCTGCTGTACGACGCGGGGGTGCGGATCGGCACCACCCTGGACGTGGTGCGCACCGCGGAGGAGCTGTCGGAGGTGGCCGTGCCGCGGTTCGCGGACTTCGTCACCGTCGAGCTGCTGGAGCCGGTGCTGCGCGGGGACGAGCCCTCGCCGGTGGCGGGGATGCACGCGCGGATGCGCCGGGCGGCGATGACGGGGGTGCGCGCCGACCAGCCGCTCCAGCCGGTCGGCGACACGATCTTCTTCGCGGTGCCGAACGCCCCGATGGCGGAGGCCCTGGACGCCGGGCAGGCGGTGCTCGCCGCCGACCTGCACGCGGCGATGGGCTGGCGGGCGGCCGACGCGGCCGGGACGCGGACGGCGCTGGAGTACGGGTTCCACTCGCTGATCTCCGTACCGCTGCAGGCGCGGGGCGTGGTGCTGGGGATGGCGAACTTCTGGCGGGCGGCGGACACCCCGGAGGCCTTCGACGAGGAGGACCTGTCCTTCGCGGAGGAGCTGGGGGCGCGTGCGGCCGTCTCCATCGACAACGCCCGCCGCTTCACCCGCGAGCACGCCACCGCCGTGACCCTCCAGCGCAGTCTGCTGCCCCGGGTGCTGCCGGACCTGAGCGCGGTGGAGACCGCGTTCCGCTACCTGCCGGCGAAGGCGGGGGTGGGCGGGGACTGGTTCGACGTGATCCCGCTGCCGGGGGCGCGGGTGGCGCTGGTGGTGGGGGACGTGGTGGGGCACGGGGTGCACGCGGCGGCGACGATGGGGCGGCTGCGGACGGCCGTGCACAACTTCTCGACCCTGGACATGCCCCCGGACGAGCTGCTGGGGCACCTGGACGAGCTCATCGACCGGATCGACCAGCTGGAGGCCGGGGAGCCGGCGGGGGGCGGGGAGTCCGACGAGGGGGTGGTGGAGGAGCCGGCCGGCATCACCGGCGCCACCTGCCTGTACGCCGTCTACGACCCGGTGTCGGGGCACTGCGTGATGGCCAGCGCCGGCCATCCGGGTCCGGCCCTGGTCCACCCCGACGGGCGGGTGGAGTTCCCCGAGCTGCCGACGGGGCTGCCGCTCGGGGTGGGCGGGATGCCCTTCGAGGCGGCGGGGCTGGCACTGCCCGAGGGGAGCCGGCTGGTGCTGTTCACGGACGGGCTGCTGGAGGACCGCGACCGGGACTTCGACGCCGGGCTGGAGCTGCTGGGCCGGACCCTGGCCCGGCCGGGCCGCAGCCCCGAGCAGGCCTGCGCGGACGTGCTGGCGGCGATGCTGTTCCCGGCGCCGAGCGACGACATCGCCCTGCTGATCGCCGAGGCCCGGCGGCTGGATCCGCACCGGATCGCGGAGTGGGAGGTGCCCGACGACCCGTCGGCGGTCTCCCGGGTGCGCCGGGCGGCGGCCGGGCAGCTGGAGGCGTGGGGGATGGAGGAGCTCTCGTTCACGGCGGAGCTGGTCCTGAGCGAGCTGATCACCAACGCGATCCGGTACGGGAACGAGCCGATCCGGGTCCGGCTGCTGCACGACCGGAACCTGATCTGCGAGGTCTCCGATGGCAGCAGCACCTCCCCGCACCTGCGCTACGCGGCCACCACCGACGAGGGCGGCCGCGGGCTGTTCCTCGTCGCGCAGTACGCGGAGCGGTGGGGCACCCGCTACACCGAGCGGGGCAAGGTCATCTGGGCCGAGCTGTCGCGCACGGCGGGCGCGGAGCCGCAGCTGCCGCCGGGGCTGGACCTGGACGCGCTGGAGGACCTGGCCTGGTGATCGGGAGCGCTTAGGGTTCGGCTTGTGGACGTTCTGCTGGTGGAAGACGACGAGCCGGTCGCGGAGTCGCTCAGGCGCGGTCTGCTGCGCTACGGGTTCGGGGTGGAGTGGGTCACCACCGGGGCGGCGGCGCTGGCCGTGACCGCCCCCTACGACCTGGTGCTGCTGGACCTCGGGCTGCCCGACACGGACGGGCTGGACGTCTGCCGGGAGCTGCGCGGGCGCGGGGACGTGCCGATCATCGTGATCAGCGCGCGCAGCGACGAGACCGACCGGGTCGTCGGGCTGGAGATCGGGGCGGACGACTACGTCTCCAAGCCGTTCGGGGTGCGCGAGGTGATCGCCCGGATCCGGGCCGTGATGCGCCGGGCCCGGCCCCAGAGCGAACCGCAGGGGCCGCAGCGGTACGGGTCCCGGCTGACCCTCGACCGGAAGTCGGCGCGGGTGCGGCTGGACGGCGCGGAGGTGGCGCTGACGCCGAAGGAGTACGACCTGCTGGCCTTCCTGACCGAGGAGCCGGGGGCGCTGATGTCCCGGGAGCAGATCATGGAGGCGGTCTGGGACGCCAACTGGTTCGGGCCGACCAAGACGCTGGACGTGCACGTGGCGGCGCTGCGGCGCAAGCTCGCCGGGGCGGTGGTCATCGAGGCGGTGCGCGGGGTGGGGTTCCGGCTGGTGCCGGCCGGGGACCCGGCGTGATCAAGCGGCTGATCATCAGCTACGTGCTGCTGGTCGGCGTGGCCCTGGCCGCCTTCACCGTGCCCGTCGCGTTCACGCTGACGGCCCAGCTGCGCGGGGACACCGAGGAGTCCGTGCGGCGCGAGGCGACCACGATGGCGCTGCTGCTGGGCAACGGTGACGGGCCCTCGCGGCAGGCGCTGGCCCGGGTGGCGGCGGCGTACGCGGACGAGACGCCGGGGACGGTGGAGGTGGTGGCGGCCGGCGGGGGCGCGGCGGCCCCGCTGCTGCCGGCGGCGCACCCGGGCGACCGGGCGTTCACGGCGGCGCTGCGGGAGGGCCGGACCACCGTGGACTGGGGGTCGCGGTGGGTGTGGGGGCCCGAGCTGGTGGTGACGGTGCCCGCGCACGCGCGGCCGGGGGCGGGGGCCGGTTCGGAGCAGGTGGTCGGGGCGGTGCGCGTGCGGTACGCGACGGCGGCGCTGACCGACCGGCTGTGGCGGATCTGGGGTTTCCGGGCGGTCCTGGCGGTCGGGGTGCTGGCGATCGCGGCGGCGATCGGCGCGGTGGTGGCGCGGCTGCTGACGAAGCCGCTGCGCCAGCTGAACGAGATGGCCAGCCGGTTCGGCGACGGCGATCTGACGGCCCGCTCCCCCGTGACCGGCCCGCAGGAGACGCAGACCCTGGCGCGGACCCTGAACCAGGGCGCGGAGCGGCTCGACACGCTGGTGGCCTCGCAGCGGATCTTCGTCGCGGACGCCTCGCACCAGCTGCGCACCCCGCTGACGGCGCTGCGGCTGTCGCTGGACAACATCGCGGACGGGGTGGACGACCCGTTCGTGCGCGAGGACGTGGAGCAGGCCACGGCGGAGGTCGTGCGGATGAGCCGGCTGGTCAGCGGGCTGCTGGTGCTGGCCCGGGCGGAGGCCAAGGTGTCGGTGCCCGAGCCGCTGGCGCTGCGGGAGCTGGTGGCGGAGCGGCTGGGTGTGTGGCGGCCGGCGGCGGACGAGCGCGGGGTGACGATCGTGCTGGCCGGGGACGCGGACGACCGGCTGCGGGTGCTGGCCGGGCCGGGCAACCTCGACCAGGTGCTGGACAACGTCCTGTCCAACGCGCTGGAGGTGTCCCCGGACGGGGGGACCATCACGGTGCGGCTGGAGGCGGGTGGGGCGGCCGGGGCGGAGGAGACGGTGCTGGAGGTCCTCGACCAGGGGCCCGGCATGTCCGCCGCCGAGCAGTCCCGCGCGTTCGACCGGTTCTGGCGTGGTCAGGGCCTGACCGGCCGGTCGGGTTCGGGCCTGGGGCTGGCCATCGTCAAGCAGCTGGTGACGGACGACGGCGGGAGCGTGGCCCTGCGGGACGCGCCGGGCGGCGGACTGTGCGTGCGGATCAGCCTGCGGACGGGGGCCGAGGCCGCGCCGCGGTGGATCAGCCCTCGGCCGGGAGCACCGAGGAGTGGTGGTTGACGATCAGCCACTTGCCGCCGCGCTTCTCGTACTCGTACGTGTAGCGGGCCTCGACGGGCTTGGTGACGCCGGTCTTGGGGTCGGTGAGGTGGAAGCGGTAGAGACCGGCGTCGATGGCGGAGTTCGCGTCGAGGACGTTGATCACCGAGCGGATCTTCTCGCCCTTGGGCTTCTTCTGGAGGAAGTGCTCGAAGTAGTCGCTGATCTCGGCGCGGTTGGTGCGGATCTTCGGGGAGGCGGTCGGCAGCAGGACGGCGTCGCGGGCGTAGCGGTCGGCCACCTTGCCGGCGTCGCCGGTCTGGAGGGCCGCGTTCCACTGGTCGAAGAGGGCGGCGATCTCGCGCTCGGTGGGCTTGCCGGGCCCCCGGTCGCCGGCCTGTGCGACACCGGCGCCGATGCCCGCGGTGAGGGTGGCGGCGGCCGCCACGGCGATGGCGGTACGGGCCGCACGCGTACGGAATATACGGTTCATGGGCTCCTGCTTCGAGTGAACTTCCCCCGGACGTCCTTGCGTTCGGGTGGTTCCACTCTCGCGGGGGCAGGGTTAGCCCCCGTACAGCGCAGGTGCAGTGGCCGGACAAGGATCGGCCAGGACGGACCGGCCTACGCCGTGGTGCGGGCCAGGAGGACCGCGACGTCGTCCTGGGGGGCGGTGGGGAGCAGGCGGGTCAGGATGCCGTCGCAGAGTTCCTCCAGCGGCCGGGCGGGCCGGCGCAGGGCGCGGGCGAGGCGGTCCATGCCCTCGTCGAGGTCCCGGTCGCGGGCCTCGATCAGCCCGTCGGTGTAGAGGGCGAGGAGGCTGCCCGGGGGCAGCCGGACCGTCTCGGTGCGGAAGTCCTGGCCGCCGGTGCCGAGCGGGGTGCCGGGCGGCCCCTGGAGGAAGGCGACGGTGCCGTCGGCGGCGACCACGGCCGGCGGCGGGTGGCCGGCGCGGGCGATGACGCAGCAGCCGGTGGCCGCGTCGTGCACGGCGTAGACGCAGGTGGCCATCTCGTCCTCGCCGAGGTCGCGGACGGCGGCGTCCAGGGAGCGGAGCATCCGCGCGGGGGGCACGTCGTGCCGGGCGAGGGTGCGCACGGCGGTGCGCAGCTGTCCCATGACGGCGGCGGCGTGGATGCCGTGGCCCATGACGTCGCCGATGACCAGGCCGGTGCGGCCGCGGGGCAGCTGGATGACGTCGTACCAGTCGCCGCCGACGTCGTGGTCGCTGGCGGGCAGGTAGCGGCCGGTGAGCTGGAGGCCGGGGACGTCGGGGAGGGCGCTGTTGGTGAGGCTGCGCTGGAGGGTGAGGGCGGCGTGCCGCTGGGTGGTGTACATGCGGGCGTTGTCGATGTTGAGGGCGGCCCGGGCGACGAGTTCGTCGATCAGCACGCAGTCCTGCGCGTCGAAGGGCTCGCGGCTGCGCAGCCGGGTGACGGCGACGGCGCCGAGCACCTTGCCGCGGGCGACGAGGGGGACCATGCGGGCGGAGCCGAGGGTGGCGAGGTAGGCGCGCAGGGCGCCGGCGCGGGGGTCGGTGATCAGGGCGGGGACGTCGGAGGCGTAGAGGTTCATGGGCACGCCCTCGGCGATGACCCGTTCGTAGACGGAGCCGGCGGGGATCTGGAGGGTCTGGCCGGGGGCCAGGCGGGCGGTGGGGGCGGTGGGGTCGGGGAAGGTGGCGGCGAGGCGGCGCATGACCCCGTGGGCGGCGGCGGGCGCGGCGTGGGTCTCGTCGGGGTCGAGGACGGCTTCGAGGAGCTGGACGTCGGCGGAGTCGGCGAGCTGCGGGACCAGCAGGTCGACGATCTCCTGGGCGGTGCGGCCCAGGTCGAGGGTGGTGCCGATGCGGGTTCCGGCCTCGGCGAGGAGGGCGAAGCGGGTGCGGGCGCGTTCGGCCTCCAGCTGGGCGCGCTGTCCTTCGGTGATGTCGATGAGGGAGGCGATCAGGCCGAGGGTGCGGCCGCTGCCGTCGAGGAGGGGGGCGTAGGAGCAGGACCAGGTGTGGTCGTGGCCGGGGTCGGCGGGGGTGCGGCCGGTGCGGCGGACGTCGAGGACGGCGGTGCCCCGCTCCAGCACCTGGCGCATGGTGGCCTCCAGGGCGGTGGCGTTGACTCCGGGGACCACCTCGGAGAGGCGCCGGCCCAGGTGGTCGGCGGCGGGGACGCCGTTCATCCGGGCGAGGGCGTCGTTGACGCGCAGGAAGCGCAGGTCGGGGCCGAGGGTGGCGAGGCCGATCGGGGACTGGGTGAAGAGGCTCTGGAGGGCGGCGAGGGAGTCGCGCATGCTCAGGACCTGGGAGGTCTCGACGGCGATGAGCATGGCGCCCGTGCGGCCGCGGGGGTCGGCGGCGGGCACGATCCACATCTCCATGGCGACCCGGTGGCCGTCGCGGTGGCGCACGGGCAGGGTGCCGACGACGGTCTCGCCCGCCTGGACGCGGCGGGTCAGGTCGTCGGCGAGCCCGTGGTTGGCCTCGGGGACGAGGACGGCGGTGCCGGGGCGGCCGAGGATCTCCTCGGGGCGGTGGCCCAGGAGCTCCTGGGCGGCCAGGGACCACTCCACGACGATGCCGTCCGCGTCCTCCCGCCACAGGGCGATCGGCAGCAGCTCGCGCAGGACGCCCGCGTACCCGACGGCCGCTTCCGGCGGATCGGGCACCCTGCTCGCCGACTGGTACGTGTCCAAGGCACCGACCTCACCCCGAGGGGTCCGATTCGTACCGATTCACCCTATCCGAGCGCTCGGTGCGGGGCGCTGCGGCGGGGGCGGAACGGCGGGGGCGCGGCGGCGCGCGCGGGGGCGCCCGGTGCCGGGGCCGCTCCCCCGGCGCCGGGCGTCCGCCGCGGCGGTCAGAAGTCGACCTGGGCGCGGACGTCGGCCCGGCCCACGGACTCCAGCTCCCAGGTCTTGCAGTACAGCTTGCGGATGTACTCGATGTCGGCGTTGCGGGCGGCGGCCTCGCGCACCGGGTACATCACGGTGAGCTCGTACGATCTCTCGCTGTTGATGTCGCCCTCCTTGTCCCGCCACTGGCCCCGGCCCTCCTGGAGGGTGAGCCCGGAGGGGAACCGGGGGGTGATGACGTCGGCGAGGAACTTGTTGAACTCCGCCTCGGTGATCGGCGGGTTCCCGTTGTGCCGGCCCGTGCCGAAGTAGAGGTGCGTGGAGATGTACGGGGTGCCCTGCAGGTCGGCGGCGGGCTGTGCGGCCGGGGCGGCGGCGGAGGCCGTGGGCGTGCCGAAGGCGGCCTGCGACACCGGGCCGCCGAAGGCGAAGAGGAGGGCCGCGGCGGCCAGCAGGCCGGCGGCGGGCGTCGAGATCCGTGGAGAGCGCATGTCGTCGTCCGATCTGTGAAGTGGTGGGTGGTGCGTCCGTGTCGCGCGTCGTGGGGGCCGGCCGGCGGGTCCGTTCCGCCCGGGGGCGGCCCAGGCCTAGGCCGGCAGGGATTCCCGCAGGTGGACGGCCGCGTCCCGCAGGGAGGCCGGGGCCCCTCGGCGGTGGTGCAGGCCGGCCGCGGTGGCGGCCAGCGTCTCGGTCGTGCGGACCGATCCGATGGCGGCGGCCCGGGGGGCGATCCGCCCGATGAGCTCCTCCGCCTCCCGCCAGGCCCCGGCTCCCGCGTAGGCCGCGAGGAGCTCGGCCGTGAACAGGTGCCGGTAGGAGGGGCCGGGGGCGGTGGCGGCCTCGTACAGCAGCGGGATGGCCCGGTCCCAGCGGCGCAGCCGGGCGTGGACCCAGCCCTGGTGGCCGAGGAGCTCGGTCTGGTCGATCCACCACGCCCAGTGCGGGTCCCGGGGGGAGATCCCGTCGAGGAAGCGGCTCTGGGCCCGGGCGATCAGCCGCAGGGGTTCGCGGTCCGCGCCGAGCAGGGCGGTGGCGTGGGCCCTGCGGATCAGGACGAGGCCGGCGACGCGGGCGGGCAGCGGGCGCGGCCCGGCCACCCGGGCGGCGGCGTCCAGGGCGGCCCGGGGGTGGCCGGTGTGGGTGGCGAGCATGCTGTGGTTGAGCAGGGTGAGCCGGGCCGTCCAGCGGTCCCCGCACAGGGCCGCCAGGGCCAGGGCCCGCGCGTTCATCCGGTGGGCGCGGCGGTAGCGGCCCGCGTCGAAGAGGATCCAGCCGATGACCTCGGCCAGCTCGGCGAGGGCGGCGAGCGGGTCGGGGCCGAGCCCGCGCAGGGTGTGCGGGGCGGCCGACAGCTGCGGGAGCGGTCGCAGGGCCTCCCGTACGGCCGCCACGGCGGCGGTCGCGCCCCGCCCGGCGTCGAGGGCGACCAGGCGTGCGACGGCCCCCGCGGCCAGGGGGACCAGGCCGTCGGGGTCTGCGGGGGCTGCCGGGTCTGCGGAGCCGTCGGGGTCTGCGGGGGCCCCCGCCTCCCGCCCGGGTGCCGTCATGACGGCAGGCCCGCGTCGACCGGCCCGGGGCGGCCCTGGCCGAGCCGGTTGAAGGAGGAGGCCACCTGGCTCAGCCACTCCACCTCGTCGCGGAAGTCCTCGTACGGGGGCCGCGCGGGGATCTCGGAGGCGTCGGCGCGCTCGGCCCGCTCCTCGGCGGGCCGGCCGAGGACGGCGCGCACCTGGAGGGCCTCACCCAGGGGCGAGGTCGGGTCCTCGGGGAGGTCCAGGGAGCGGGCCACCCGGGAGAAGTCCTCCAGGGAGAGGGAGGTGCGCAGGATCAGCTGGCCGTCGCGGATCTCGATGACGCGGCGGTAGAGGCGGTAGTGCGGGTCGCGGGGCGGTACGAGGTCGCGCAGCCGCGAGCGCGGCGGGTCCAGGGCGATGTCGGGCGTGGCCTGGTAGAGCGCCCACCACAGGGGCCGCAGCCGGCGCCAGGAGCGGTAGGAGCGGATCCAGCCGCGGGCGCGGGTGATGCGGATGCCCCAGGAGGGGATGGTCCAGCCGGCGATCTGGAGGAGGGCGCCGACGCTGCCGGCCGTCCACTGGATGGGGTCGAGGGCGCTGCCGTCGAAGTCCAGGCGGGTCCCGGCGATCTGGACGCCGCGGGTGACGCAGTAGACGAGGATCATGCTGGCGCCGACGGTGACGGTGCGCATGCCGACCTTGAGCCACTGGCGGTTGGCCATCGTGGTGAAGCGCAGCGACAGGCGCACGGTCTCGAACTGCCCGACCGCGCAGATCAGCAGGTAGAAGGACATGTACACGGCGTATCCGCCGTGCTGGATGCTGAGCAGGATCGTCGAGGTCGCCGTCTCCGAGTGGGCCACGGGGCCGACGTAGAAGGAGGAGACGACGAGCACGGCGAGCGCGCCGCCGAAGCCGAGGACGCGGCGGCGGGCCATGCGGCGGGCCTCGGCGGGCGGCGAGGACCAGTAGACGAGGACCACCTGCTGGGCGGCGGTGAGCACCACGACCGCCGACTGGGTGATCAGCGAGGTGATGTTCGGCAGCCCGAAGAAGGCGGAGATGTGCAGCCGCAGCAGGTCCAGGTCGACCAGGAAGCTGATCCCGGAGCAGAGGAAGTAGGTGCACAGCGCCCACAGGGCGACGTCGTGCCGTCGGCGCAGCAGGTCCGGGAGCCGGTAGGCGAAGGCCGCGAGGCCGACGAAGGCACAGACCCACGCGAGGATCGCGTAGATCACGCCGGCCCCTGCTCGGGCCTGCCCAGGCCGCTCTCTATCCGGGCCACTATCTCGGCGGCCGCCTCCGGCACCCCCCAGGCGGGCTCGGTCCAGCGCTTGTTGGCCCGGGCCAGGATCAGTGAGGCCATGGTCTCGGCCTCCTGCTCCTCGTCGTCGCTGTAGCGGGAGCGCATCAGCACGCCGCGCACGGCCTCGGGGTCGACGTCGGAGAACAGCCCGCCCGCGCCGCCCGCCCCCTCCGGCTCCGGCGCTGCCGGACCGGCCTGGTCCAGTTGCAGGGACCCCTGGTGGTCGAAGGCGATATGGGCGAGTTCGTGGGCGATGATGTGTTCCTTGTGCGACGCCGAAGCCGCCTTCTCGAAGGCGATGATGTCGAAGTCATCCGTTTTCAGCCAGATCCCGAACAGGTGGCGTTCGGGGAAGGCCGTCGGGATGAGGTGGATGGGACGCCCGCGCCGCTCGCTGAGGTGCGCGTGGAGCTCGTCGATGCCGCAGCCGTGCTCCATGCCCCATTCCGCGAGCAGCCCTTCGCAGGTCCGGCGCACCTTCTTCAGCCGCCGCCTGAGCCTGCGGTCCTCCGACGCCGGTAACGCGGAGCCAGGTAACTTCATCCCTCAGTCCTCCGGCGAACCCAGCGGTCGACAACGCGGCCATGATGCCACACGGCCAACTGCCCACCGCTCTCTGTGAGTTCTATCCGGCCATTCTCCAGGGGCCTTCGACCTGCACCGCTCCGTCCGGTCAGCGGCCGGCGAGTACGCCCGCCACCGCGCGCGCGAGGCAGGGGATCCGGCCGGCCTCGATGCCCGCGATGTTGATCCGCCCGGCGGTGGTCCCGTAGACGGCGTACTCGCGGCGCAGCCGGAGCATCTCCCCGGGACTCAGGGGCAGCATCGAGAACATCCCCCGCTGCCGCGCGAGCGAGGCGGCCTGCGCGCCCCAGCCGAGCTCCGCCAGTTCTGCGGCGAGGCTCGTGCGGTTGGCCTCGATGCGGCCGCGCATGACCTCCAGCTCGGCCCGCCAGGCGGCCCGCAGCCCCTCGTCCTCCAGGACGGTGGTGACGACGGCGGCCCCGTGCTCGGGCGGCATCGAGTACAGCGTCCGGGCGGCGTTCTGCAGGGCCGTCTCGGCGTGCCGCACGGCCTGCTCCGAGGCGCCCAGGACGATGGCGCAGCCGGTGCGGTCGCTGTAGAGGCCGAAGTTCTTCGAGCAGCTGACGGCGATGAGCATCTCCGGCACCCGCTCGGCGAGCAGGCGGGTGGCCGCGAGGTCGGCCTCCAGCCCGTCGCCGAGTCCGTGGTAGGCCAGGTCGACGAACGGCACCCAGCCGTCGCGGGCCGCCAGCGCGGCCAGGGCCTCCCAGTCCTCGGGCTCGGGGTCGACGCCGGTGGGGTTGTGGCAGCAGCCCTGGAGCAGCACCACGTCGTCGCGGCCGGCCGCCGAGAGGTCGCGCAGGACGCCGGCCGCGTCGAAGCGCCCCTCGGCGTCGCGCCAGCCGTAGCTGCGCACCTCCAGCCCGGCCGCCTCCAGGATGGGGCGGTGGTTGACGTACGCCGGGTCGCTGATCCACACGGTGGCGCCCGGGCGGGTGCGGCAGATCAGGTCGGCCAGCAGCCGCAGCGCGCCGGAGCCCGCGACGGTCTGGACGGCCGCGGCCCGGCCGGCCGGGCCCTGCGGGCCGGTGTCGCCGAGGACCAGGGTGAGCAGGGCCCGGTTGAAGGCGGAGTTGCCGGACAGGCCCCGGTACTCCTTGGACTCGGAGCGGTCGGCGAGCCGTATCTCCGCCTCGCGGACGGCGGCCATGACCGGCGTGCGGCCCGTGTGGTCGCGGTAGACGCCGAGCACCAGGTTCAGCCGCTCGGCCCGCTCGTCGGAGCCGAACTCGTACGTCAGGTCCCACAGCGGGTCGGTGGGCGGCGGGGGGAGGAGCTCAAGCATCTGCGGGGACCTCGGGACGGGGGCGGGCGGAGGGACGGGGCCGGGGGCCGGGGCGCCGGTTGGCGAGGACGACGCCGGCGGTGATCAGGGGGACGCCGACGAGTACGGCGGCGGTCGGGGACTCCCCGAGCACGGGGACGGCGAGCAGGACCACGGCGACGGGACTGAGGCTGCCGACGGCGGAGCTGCGTTCGGCGCCGAGCCGGCGGATGGCGAAGGCGTACAGCAGGCCCGCGCACAGTCCGACGCCGAGCCCCTGCACCACGAGGAACAGGGCGATGTCGGCGCCCGCCGCGTGCGCCAGGCCCGTCGGGAGGACCCCGGTGAGGACCAGCAGCGCGATCACGGCGAACGAGGGCAGGCACAGCAGGCCGATCGAGCCGACGGGGTCGAGCTCCACCTCGCGCAGCCCCACCGTGTAGAGGGCCCACAGGCCGCTGGCCACGAGCAGGGTGCCGGTCCCCTCCAGTACGGCGGCGTCGACGGGGACGACGTAGCGCCAGACCAGGGCGGCCACGCCGGCCGCGATCAGCGCCAGCCCGGCCGCCTGGGCGCCCCGGGGCAGTCCGCGGCCGCGGGCGGCCATCAGGGCGGAGACGAACAGCGGGACCATCCCGGGGACGATCGAGCCGACGAATGCCGCCGAGGTCAGGGAGCCGCCGTGCATGGCCGCGAGGAAGAAGGGCACCCCCGCCCCGCAGACGATCTTCAGGGCGGCGCCGGGGCGGACCGCGGCGATCGCGCGCCTGCGCCGCCACAGGGCGGGGGCCAGGACGAGGAGGGGGACGCCGAAGCGCAGCAGGGCGGCGTCGGCGGGCAGCAGGGTGGAGGCGCTCAGGGCGCGGGCGCTGAGCGCGAAGGCGGCCCAGATGGCCACGGTCACGGCGAGGGCGAGCATGCCCTCGCCGTTCGGGGAGAGCCCGAACCGGCCGGTGTTTCCGGCCGGCGGGCCCGCCGGTTCGACAGGCGCGGACGCGCCGGTGGTGTTGGTCGCGACCAAGGAAGGGACTCCAGCCTGTGAGAGCGGACCGGTCCGGCCCGTTCACCGGCAACGTTAGGGCGTGGGCCGGGGCAGCCGATTGCCAGTTCTGCCGCTCGGACATACGTTTGGGGCAGGATCTGCCAAGAATCGCCGAAGAGGGCGCCGAGGAACCGCGGGAGTGGACATGGACGCCGTCGACCTCCAGATCATCCGGGAGCTGCAGGCGGACGGGCGGCTGTCCAACCAGGACCTCGCCGACCGGGTGCGGCTGTCCCCCTCGCCGTGCCTGCGCCGGGTCCGCCGGCTGGAGGAGGCGGGGCTGATCCGCGGCTACACGGCGGTGGTGGACCAGGTGGCGTTCGGGCTGCCGATCACCGTCTTCGTCCGGATCCGCCTGGAGCGGCACACCAAGGAGGCGGTCGCCGAGTTCGAGCAGCACGTGGCGGTGATCGAGCACATCCAGGACTGCTATCTGATGGCGGGCAGCAGCGACTACCTGCTGCGCGTGGTGATCGAGGACCTGGAGGCGTACGAGGCCCTGGTCCGCCACCGGATCCACGCCATCCCCGGGATCGCCTCGATCGAGTCGAGCTTCGCGTTCGGCAGCGTCAAGCGGTCCCTCACCTACCCGCGGCCCACCCCGGGCACCGCCGCCCGGACCGTCTGACGCCCGCCTGGCGGCTCGTCCGGCGGCCCGTCCGGCGGCCCGGTGCCCTCAGGCCTCCCGGGCGGCGGGCGCCGCCGTGAAGTGGGCGACGGCGAAGGCGGCGAAGTCCCGGACGGCGGCGGGTGCGAAGGCCTCGCGGTCGCGGACGAGCCACAGCACCCGCCGGGCCCCGTCGTCCGCCAGCCGGGCCCAGGTGACGTCCGCGCGCAGACCGGCGTCCCGGGCCATCGCCGGGAGCAGGGCGACCCCGAGGCCCGCGCCGACCAGGTCCAGGAGCGCGCCCGGCTCGTTCCCCTCGCAGACGACGGCGGGCCGCAGCCCGGCCCGGGCGAACAGCCGGTCGGCGAGTTCCCGCTGCCAGTGCCCCGGCCCGGGGGTGAGGAACGGCTCCCCCGCCAGCTCCGCCACGGCGACGTCCTCCCGCCCGGCCAGCCGGTGCCCGTCGGGTACGGCGAGCAGCACCTCCTCGCGCAGCAGCTCGACCGACTCCAGTCCCGGCCCGGTGAGCGGCTCGGAGGCCAGGCAGAGGTCCGCCCCGCGGGTGCGCAGCAGGTGCGCCATCGCGTCGGCGGGGCACTGGCGCAGCCGCAGGTCCACGCCCGGGCGGGCCCGGCGCCAGCCCGGCAGGAGCGCGGCCAGGGTCATCAGGGTCTCGGAGGCCACCGTCAGACCGCCGCTTCCGGCGCCGGCCGCCTCCGCCAGTTCTCGGCGGCCGTCCTCCAGTTCGGCCAGCGCCCGGTCGACGCGGCGCAGGAAGGCGGCGCCGTGCCGGCCCAGGCGGATGCGGCGGCCGCGGCGCTCGAAGAGGTCCACGCCGAGCTCGGCTTCCAGGCGGGCGACGGTGCGGCTCACCGAGGGCTGGGCCACGCGCAGTTCGGCGGCGGCCCGGCTGATGTGCTCGTGGCGTGCGACGACCTGGAAGCAGCGCAGGGCGAGCAGGTCCATCGCGGTGTCCCCCTTCATAACGGTGGGGGCATCCTTACATGGCCGAACCGGTCTTGGACCGCATGAGCGGTGCGCTCCTAGCCTGCGGACATGACCGAGAACACCGAGAAGAGGCCCGACGGACGCGAGGCGTACACGAGTTACGTGGAGGCCGTGCTGGAGGTGCTGGCGCGCGACCCCGGGCGGGAGGTCCTGGTCCCCGCCGACGGAGGCGCCGTCCGCGCCGGGGAGTTCCGCGCGGGGGTGCTGCGGACGGCTGCGGAGCTGGCGGGGCGCGGTGTCGGACGGGGCTCCTCCGTCGCCTTCCTGACGGGAAATCAGCCCGGGGCGCTCATCGCCCGGTACGCGGTGAACCTGCTCGGCGCCCGGGTGGTGTTCCTGGGCGAGGGCATGGCGGCGGAGGCCCGGGCCCGGATCGCGCGCGGCGTCGAGCCCGTGACACTGCTGACGGCACCCGGAGCGGAGGCCGCCGCCGGGGAGCTGCTCGCCCGGGGGGCGGTGCCCTCCGTGCTGTCGCTGGGGCCCTCCCCGGACTTCGAGGACGTCACGGCGGCCGCGGCACTGCGGCCGCTGCGGCCGGTGGCGGGCGCGGCGCGGCCCGGGGACGACTGGTGCGTCCGGTTCACCGGCGGCACCACCGGGATCCCCAAGGGCGTCCGGATGGCGCACGGCCCGTACGCCGGGGCGCTGGCCCTCTACGCGGGCCGGATCCCGGCCGGGAGCCGGCCCCGGGCGCTCGCCTGCAC
Organism: Streptomyces sp. NPDC058157; assembly: GCF_042884105.1. Lineage (NCBI taxonomy): Bacteria > Bacillati > Actinomycetota > Actinomycetes > Kitasatosporales > Streptomycetaceae > Streptomyces > Streptomyces sp. NPDC058157. The sequence goes on along the minus strand of NZ_JBHVUQ010000003.1, from coordinate 90,090 downwards.
CCCGCTCGCGCACATGGCCGGCATCCTGGCGGACATCACCCTGCTGGCGGGCGGCACGGTGGTGCTCCGGCCCGCGTTCGAGGCGGGCGAGGTGCTCGCCGCCCTGGCCGGTGAGCGGGTCACGGACGTCTGGCTGCTGCCGCCCCTGCTCTACGAGCTGCTGGACCATCCGGACCGCCCGGCGGCCGACCTGTCCGCCCTGCGGCGCGTCTTCTACGGCGGCACCGCCGCTTCGGCGGGGCGGCTGCGGGAGGCGGCCCGGGCGTTCGGGCCGGTGCTGCACGGCTGGTACGGGCAGACGGAGGCGGGCAACATCGCCGAGGTGCTGCCGCACGAGCACGGGGTGACGGGCCCCGGGGGCCGGCCGACGGCCGGGCGGGCCGCGCCCGGCGTCACCATCGAGATCCGCGGTGCGGACGGGCGGCCCCTGCCCGCCGGGGAGGCGGGGGAGATCGTCGTGCGGACGCCGATGACGATGAGCGGGTACTGGCGGCGGCCCGGTGCGACCGCCGAGGTGCTGCGCGACGGCTGGATCCGTACCGGGGACGTCGGCTGCCTCGACGCCTCGGGGCACCTGTTCGTCGTGGACCGGCTCGGGGGCCAGGTCGTCGTGGTCGGCGGGCACGTCCACCCGGCGGAGGTGGAGGAGCTGCTCCTCGCCCATCCCGCCGTCGCCCGCTGCGCGGTGTTCGGGGTGCGCCGGGCGGACGGGACCGAGGAGGTGCACGCCGCGGTCGTGCCCGTCCCGGGGCGGGACGCGGGAGCCGGGGTGATCCGGGAGTACGTGACCCGGCACAAGGGCGCGATGTACGCGCCCCGGGCCGTGCACACCGTGGACCGGATCCCCCTGACCGAGGTCGGCAAGCCGGACAAGCGGCTGCTGGCGGCGGTCCTCGGGGCGGCGGGCGGGCCGCCCCCGGCTCAGCCGTAGCGCGTGAAGAGGGCGTCGAGGTAGTCCTCGAGCCGGCCCGCCGTCACCGCCGGGGTGAGGTCGGTCCGGCCCAGCGCGCGCCAGGGGACGGCGACCTTCTCGGCGTCCGGGGCGAAGGCCAGCGCGTCGAGCAGCCGCCAGTGGAGGTGGTCGGCCGGGTCCTCGGCCAGGGTCCCGCCCGCCGCGAGGTAGCGGTCGGCGAAGCCCATGCCCGCCGGCACCCCGTGCAGCAGGGCCAGGGCGGTCGAGCAGTGGGCCACGTCGAGGTCGGCCGGGCCCCAGGAGGTCTCCACCCAGTCGACGACCCCGCCGATCCGCAGCTCCGCGCCCGTGCCCTCGAAGAGGACGTTGCCGGGGTGGAAGTCCCGGTGCAGGAAGCAGGCCCGGTACCGCGGGGGTTCGCGGCGGATGACGTCCACGGCCCGCCGCCACAGCTCCGGCCGGCGGGTGTGCGCGGGCACGGCGACCCGCTCGGGGGAGGTCCACGCCTGGTAGGCGCGGGGCCGGTCCCGCTCGTCCACCTCCAGCCGGTGGACGGCCAGCAGTTGACGGGCCATCAGGTCGGCGCGCCGGTCCGCCTCCTCGCCGTCGAGCCGGACGGTTCCCGGCAGCAGGGACATCAGCAGCGAGGGGTGGTCGCAGTGCTCGGCCGTCGCGTCCACGGCCACGAAGGCCGCGGCGGGCACGTCCGTGCCGGCGAGCAGCCGCAGGACGTCCGCCTCGCGCGTCAGCAGCCCTTCGGCGGCCCGGAGGTAGAACGGGCGGACGAAGGAGCGCAGCACCAGTGTCCTCGGACCCGCGGGCCCGCCCGTCAGCTCCAGTCCGCGCATCCGCGAGGTCCATCCGCCCCGCAGCAGGGAGGCGCCTCGGACGCGCTCACCGCCGGACAGCGTCTTCTCCACCCAGGCGCGCGTGGCCGCCCAGTCCTCTTCGGTCTCCACTGACGTCTCCACGGCGCCACCCTAGTTGTACGAGCCACGGACCGGGGGAAATTCGGCGGCGGTCACGGGGTCCGGGCGCCTAGGCTCGCCCCATGGCCGGCTCGCAGATGCACCAGATCAACACCTTCCTCGTGGCCTTCGCGCGCCGCAGGGCGGGGCGGACCGTCGCGTTCCCCGGCGGTTTCGCCGCGCTCGACGACGAGTTCGCGCTGTCCTACTCCAACAACCACGTCGTCGTCGACGGGGCGCCGGATCCCGAGGCGCTGCCGGCCCTGGTCGACGGGGTCATGGGGCACCTGTCGCACCGCCTGGTCACGGTCCTGGACGACGAGGTCGGCGAGGCCTGCGCCGGACCGCTGGTGCGGGCCGGGTACACCCGCTCCACCTATCTGGTCATGCTGCACCAGGGCCCGGTACCGGTCGGCGGCGGCGCCGAGGAGGTGGACCTGGAGGCGCTCCGCGCTCCGCTGGCCCGCCGCTGGCGCGGCTATCTGCCCGACGTCGGCGAGGAGGTGATCCGCCAGCTCGTGGACCGGCGGGAGACCGCCCGGCGCGGGGCGGACACCGTGCGGTTCATCGGGGCCCGCACCCCGGAGGGCGAGGTCGCCTCGTGGGCCGACCTCTACGTGGACACCGCCTCGGGCACGGCCCAGATCGAGGACCTGATCACCTCCGAGCTCCACCTCGGGAAGGGCTACGCCGACGCGGTGCTGGCCACCGCCCTGCGCGGGGCCGCCGACGCGCACTGCGCCACGCGTTTCCTGACCGCCGACGCGGACGACTGGCCGCGCCACTGGTACGAGCGCCGCGGCTTCACCGTGATCGGCCGCCACCACGGCTTCGAGCGGACCTGACGCCGGCGCCCGGGCCGGGGCGGCCTCAGACCGGGGCGGCGAGCCGCCCCGCGAGCTCGCTCAGCAGCGCCTCGCGCTGTTCGACCAGGTAGAAGTGACCGCCGGGCAGGACCCGCAGCCGGAATCCGGCGGGCGCGACATCGGCCCAGGCCTTCATCTCTCCCGGCGGCAGGGACGGGTCCGCGTCGCCGATCCAGGCGTGGACCGGGCAGCCGACCGGGGCGGCCGGGCGCGGGCCGTAGGTGTCCGCGACGGTGAGGTCCGCCCGCAGCGACGGCAGGACGAACTCCTGGACGTCCGGGTCGTCCAGGAGGGCGGAGTCGGTCCCGCCGAGCCTGCGCAGTTCGGCGATCAGCGCCGCGTCGTCCCCGCGGTAGAGGTCCCGGGGAGGCACCCGGTGCGGGGCCTCGCGGCTGGAGACGTGGAGGGCGGCGGGCCGGACGGCGTGCCGCTGTTCCAGACGCCGCACCACCTCGTAGGCCAGGGAGGCGCCCATGCTGTGGCCGAAGAGCGTCAGGGGCAGGTCCGCGAGGGGCAGCAGTGCGGCGGTCACCCGGTCGGCGAGCTCGTCCATGGTGTCGACGAAGGGGTCGGCCAGCCGTTCGTAGCGGCCGGGGTACTTCCCCACCAGGACCTCCGTGCCGTCGTCGAAGGCGCGGCCCCAGGGGTGGAAGAAGTTCGCGGAGCCTCCCGCGTGCGGCAGGATCAGCAGGCGGCGGCGGGGTGTTCCCGCCGCGCGGTACCTGCGGAACCACGTGTCGGCTTCCAGGCCGGTGGTCATGCTCGTGTGCACCTCGTCGTCGCGTCGGTCGTGTGGTCGTCCTCGTTCACGGGGTCTGCCCCGGAGGCCGGGCGGGTCCACGCGGCGAACCCGCGCGGACCCGGCCTCCGGCCCGTGCCCTACGGCGTGTCCGACGGTGCGGACAGGGTCGCCCGGACCGAGACGGGCAGGTCCAGGGCGATGACGAGGAAGCACTCCCGGTGGGCGGTCAGGGACAGTTCCCGGAACAGCTCCGGCGGCAGGTCCGCGTCGCCGCGCACGGTCAGGGAGCCCGAGGTGAGGGAGTGGCGTCCGGGTTCGACGAGCTCCAGGTGGAGGGTGGCCTCGACGTCGAGCTCCCGGGCGAGGTGACCGCGCTCCTCCAGCTTGTGGGTCAGGCACTGCGCGTAGTCCATGGCCAGCGCGGCCGCCACCAGCTCCTCCGGGGTGCTCTCCCCGGCGGGCTCGGAGATCCGGCTGCTCCACCGCATCGGCAGGCCGGCGCCGACCGAGTCGAGGGAGACCGACCCCTCCCCGGCGTCCTGCGGCCGTTCACCGAACAGGGGGCCCCGCCATACGGCGCGGGCGGATCGGGTCGCCATCAGCGGACTCCTGTCGTCTCGGTACGGGCGGCTGCCGCGGTGATGGCGCCGACGATGCCGGCGGACACCTCCGGGGCGCGGTCGAAGAGGTAGAAGTGGTCCCCGGGCCAGCTGCGGAACTCCGTGGTGTCCGCGTGGTCGGCCCACGGCCGCATCTCCTCGGCGGTGACCAGCGGATCGCCCTCCCCTCTCATCACGGAGAGGGGGGAGGCCAGGGGCGTGCGGTCCTGGTACCGGTATCCGTGGTTCACGACGAGGTCGTTGCGCAGTGCGGTGATCATGCGGTCCGCGAGGAGGGTGTTGTTCCACAGCTCCTCGGGGGTGGCGCCCAGCCAGCGCATGTACGCGACGTACTGCTCGCGCGTCCAGTCCTCGGGCCGGCCGCCGGCCGGTTCGGGGACGACCAGTCGCGGCGCCGGGCTCCCCGACACGCCGACCCACAGGGGCCGTCGGTGTCCCCGTGCGGCGAGGGCGTGGACGAGCTCGAAGGCGATCAGCGAGCCGAGGCAGTGGCCGAAGACCGCGTAGGGGCCGGCGAGTTGTCCGGTCAGCTCCTCGGCGAACGAGTCCACCGCGCTCGTGACGCTCGGGCAGACCGGCTGCCGGGGCGCGGTCGCCCGCGCCGGCAGCTCGGGGGCCAGGATCCGCCAGCTCTCGGGGAGGTGGGGCAGCAGGGGCACGAAGCTGCCCGCCGACCCTCCCGCGTGGTGCAGGAGGATCAGGGTCAGTTCAGCGGGTTCCACGGCGGCCGTCGACCGGCCGCGCAGGACGCAGATGCTCAAGGTCCCCCTCCCTCACCCTCGCGCGGACTCTGCGGCGAGCGCGTCGTCGTAGGCCGTGACCAGGTCGCCGACCGTCCGCATCTCGACGATGGAGGTCTCGCCCTGGAACGGGTCGACCCCGAGCTCCATCTCCATGCCGATGAGCAGTTCCGCGAACATGAGCGACGTGAGGCCGAGTCCGACCAAGTCGGTGGTCAGGGACAGCGCGGGCGCGTCCCCGCCCGCTCCCTGCACCAGCCGGACGATTTCCGCCTCGATCGACTCTCGTGCGTTCAGCATGTAAGACCTCCGTCGATGACCATGGATTGCCCGGTGACGAATTCCGCCCGGGGGGAGCTGAGGTAGAGGACGGCGTCGGCCACGTCGTCCGCCGCGGCGAGGCGGCCGAGGGGGGTCCGGCGTTCGATGCGCGCGCGGGACGCGGCGGGCATCTCCGCCGTCATCGCGCTGTCGAAGTAGCCGGGCACCACGGAGTTGACGCGGATGCCGTGGCCGCCGAGTTCACGGGCCAGGCTGCGGGTGAACCCGTCGAGGCCCGCCTTGGCCGCGGCGTAGACCGAGACGCCCCGGTAGCCGCGGACGGCGTTGATGGACGAGATGTTGACGACGGACCCGCCGCCCTGGCGGGTCATGACCCGGGCGCAGGCCTGGGTGAGCATGATGGGAGCCACCAGGTTGGCGGTGATCAGTGCTTCGATGGCCTTCGGCGGCATGGTGAAGAGGAGTTCCTCGCGCACGATGCCGGCGTTGTTGACGAGCAGGTCCAGCCTGCCGAAGACGCGGTGGACGTTGCGGACGAAGGTCCGGGCCGTCTCCGGCTCGCCCAGGTCGACGGCCTCCCAGTGGAAGGACCCGGGATGGGCGGCCCTCGCCTCGGTGACGAAGTCGGAGGCGGAGCGGCTGAAGGTGGCGACGCGCCAGCCGTCGGCGAGCAGGCGCTCGACCAGGACGCGGCCCAGCCCTCGGCTGCCGCCGCTGACGACGGCCACCCGGCCCTCGCCGGCGGTCTTGTCCGCCGTGGTGCCGCTGGTGTCGGGATTCTCTGTCATGCGGGAGTACGCACCTTCTTGAACCGGTCGGAGTGCTGGTCGGCGTCGGAGACCTCCACGACGAGCGGCACCTTGTACGCTTCGAGCCTTCGGCCGCAGTACTCGCGGACCTGGCGGGTGACTTCGCGCGGGTCGGCGGGGGCGACCAGCTTCACGGTGGCCTTCACCACCATGCCCGTCACGTGGCTGGGCCTGCCGGAGACCGTGGCCTCGGCGATGTTGGGGATTTCGAGCAGGACGCTCTCCACCTCGCTCGGGTAGACCTTCTCCCCCGCCACGTTGATCAGTTCGCTGACCCGGCCGAGGATCCGCACGTAGTCGCCGTCGGTCTCCACGGCGTCCTGGGTGTTGAAGTACCCGTCCGCGTCGAAGGGGGCGGTGGCGTTGAGGTAGCCGAGCATGGCGGTGTCGGAGCGGATCCAGAGGATCCCGTCGACGATCCGGTGGTCGAACCCGGCGCCGCCGAGCTTGACCCACAGGCTCCCGTCGCCCTTCGACTTGGTCGACATGATGCCGAGCTCGGAGAGGCCGTAGGTCTGCTTGAGCCGGACCGACGGGAGGGTCTGGTTGAGGAGTTCGAGCGTGCGCTGGGGCATGGGCTCGGTACCGTAGGTCACCAGGCGCAGCGAGCTCAGGTCGTGCCGTTCGTGGGCGTGCGAGATGAGCAGCATGTTAAGGAACGTCGGGGTCGTGGGGAGGACTTCGACGCCGTGCGAGGCGATGGCCGCGCACACCGTGTCGGGCCGGCGGTCGGAGACCGTGACCAGGGTGCCGCCGTGGTTCAGGGTGTGCAGCAGGGTGTTGATGCCGCCGATGTGGTCGATGCTGAGGAAGCCCAGGGTGCGCCGCGCCCGGGACGGCTCGCCGTACTGCGCGAGCATCTTGCCGAGGTCGAGCACGATCGCCTTGCTGCGCCCGGTGGTTCCCGAGCTGAACAGCACCAGGCCCGCCGTCCCGGCGTCCCGCAGCCGTCCGTGGAGCGGGTGCATCGCCGTCAGGCCGGTCCGTTCGAGGACCCGTCCCCCCGCGCCGTCCACGACGACGGCCACTTCCACCTCGGCGCTCTCGTGGTACTCCGCGCGCCGGGCGTCCGTGGAACGCGGCAGGGGCACGGCGATGGCGCCCCGGCCGGCCAGTGCGACGAACGCGGCGCACACGTCGGCGTCGCAGGCGCCCTCCAGGGCGACCACCTGGCCGGCGCGGACGTCGTGTTCGTCGAGGTAGGCCTGCCAGTCGCGGACGCGGTCCGCCAGGGCCGCGTAGGTGTGCCGGACCCCGTCGACGACGAGGGCGTCCGTGTCCCCGAAGTCACGGAACCGGTCGATCAGTGGGCTCGTCACGGTTTCCTCGCTGCAGTGGTCATGGTGCTGTCTTCCTTCGGGCAGGGGCGGGGCGCCGGGCCGGAATGCGCGGGGCTCGCGGCCCGGCGCCCCGTCGGGGATCAGGCCGTGGCCGCGGCCGGTTCGCCCTCGGGGGCGGCCTCGGCCTCGGTCCCGGCCTCGGTCCCGGCCTCGGTCTCGGCCTTGGCCTCGGCCTTGGCCTCGGGGAGGTCGTGCTCGTCCGTCAGGCTCCGGCGCAGCCGCAGGCCCGCCAGCGGGACGAGCAGGCTCCCGATCGCCAGGACCACGATCAGCACCCGGCCGTGGTCGACGTCGAGGAGGGCGGTGGTGAGCAGCGGGCCGAGGATCATCCCGCCGGAGATGACGAAGGAGAACAGGGCGTTGGTGCGCCCGCGGACCTCGTCCGTGACCAGTCCGTTGATCAGCGCGGCGACGACGGGGATCACGATGACCTCGGCGACCGAGAAGATCGCGACACCCGCGACGAGCGTGACCACGGCGGCCGTCCCGGAGGTCAGGCCGGCGAAGTAGACGCACGCCCAGCTGGCCGCCGAGAGCACGCCCGAGGCCGAGATCAGCGCGCTCCTGCGCACCTTGGCCAGCCGCGGCATGAGCAGGAACTGGGCGAGGACGATCACCACGACGTTGGCGATGAAGGCCACGGAGATCCCGCGCGGGGTGACCGCGTCGTTGACGGTGACGTAGCCCGGCAGGGCGGACTGGAACTGGCTGAGGGAGACGGTCGCGCACAGCAGCATGCCCAGCAGGGCCAGCGCGAGCGCCGGGGTGGCCAGGACGGTGCGGTAGGAGGGCTTGGGCGCGTCGGGGTCGCCGCCGGCCTGGGGGCGGCTCGGCTGCGCGGACTTCGGCAGCAGGACCAGGAAGGCCACCGCGGTGATCAGGAAGGAGAGCCCGTCACCCACGTAGAGCAGCTGGTAGCTGCGCAGGGTGCCGGCGGCGACGAGGCCGCCGACCAGGACCCCGATGCCGACGAAGGCGTTGAAGAGGGTGAACTCAAGGCCGAAGGTCAGGGTGCGGTGCTCCTTCGGGACCACCGTGGCGAACATCGTCTTGGTGACCGTGCCCACACCACCCATGCCCAGGCCGTACAGGGCCGCGACCGCCAGGGCGATCCACGGCCGGTCGGCGACGGCGTAGAGGCTGGTGCCCACACCGGCGATGATCATGACGACCGGCATCACGATCCGGTAGCTGAACTTGTCCAGGAGGTGGCCCCATACCAGCCCGGAGCAGAACGAGCAGAGGCCGGTGACGGCGATCGCGGCGGGGCCGGTGCGGATGTCCAGACCGCGGACGTCGCCGAAGTACACCAGCAGGAACGGCATGACCAGGCCCGCGCCGAAGGAGTTCACCGCGTTGGCGACCAGCAGCGCCTGGGCGCGGCGTGGCAGCAGGCCGATCACGTGGAGCGGGTGTTGCTTGGTGGAGGACATGGGAGGCAACTTTCGGTTCGACGGGTGCGGCCGGTGCCCTGGCGCCGGCGCGGGGGGTCAGGCCTGGGGAGCGGCGGTGCCGAGGGCGAGCCGCCAGATCGTGCGGCCGCTCTCGCGTACGAAGCCGGCCCGGACGAGGGCCTCGGCGAGTTCGGGCTGCCCCTTCTCCTCGATGACCGCGGTGATCGTGATCCCCTCGCGGTCCGCCCGCGCGGCCGCGGAGGCCAGCAGCGCCTGCAGCACACCGGTGTCGGCGAACTCGGCGAGCACCTGCGCGTCCACGAGGCGCACGCCGCCCTCCTGGACCGAGTCCGACGCGACCCAGCCGGCGGGGCGCCCGTCCTGGCGGCAGAGGAACAGCAGGCCGTCGCCCCCGCCCTTGCCGAGGACGATGTGCCGCACCGTCTCCGGCTCCAGCTTGAGCTTGACGCCACCGGGCAGCACCACTTCGGAGCAGGTCTGCACGGCGAGGGCGACGAGCTCCTCCACGGCCTCGGCGTCGGCCCGGTCCACCTGCTCGACGACCAGGTGGGCGGCGGCCCCGGCGGCCGGGGCGCCGGGGGCGCGCTTGCTCACGCCGTGCAGGCCGATCACCTCGAAGCCGTGCTTGCGGACCCAGTCGCCGGATATCGCGTCCTCGTCGGCGGTGGCGGCGATCAGGCCGCTCTTGCCCTCCGCCCGGCCGAAGGCGCGGGCCTCGGCGAGCAGGCGCGACGCGAGGCCGCGGCGGTCGGCTCCGGGCCGCACCACGATGTCCAGGAAGTGGTTGTCCTGGTCGTCGACGCCCTTGATGGCTCCGCACTGGACGAAGGCCAGCGCGGCGCCGTCCTCGCGGATCACCCGGACCAGCGGCTCGGTGCCGGGGGTGAAGACCAGCTCGTGGCGGCGGCCGTCCGGCAGGCGCGCTTCGATCAGCCCGGCGATGACGGCGGCGCCCTCGTCGTCGAGGCCGAGGGGCTCGGAGGCGGGCGCGAGGTCCGCCGGGCCGAGCACGAAGCGCTCGATGTCCCCGTCGCGGGACTCGTGGCGGAAGCCCGCCCGGGTCAGCACGCCCTGGGAGGGGGTGTTGGCGGTCAGCGTGCGGCCGACGACCTGGTCGACCCCCGGCTGGGAGAAGGCCCAGCGGGCCAGCCCGGTCAGGGCCTCGGTGGCGTAACCCGCGCCGCGGCAGGACTCGGCGAGGCCGAAGCCGACCTCGACGGTGCCGCCGCTCGGCGGCTGGTGGAAGCCCATCTCGCCGATCACCAGGCCGTCCTCGGCGCGGACGAGGTGGTACATGCCGAACCCGAACCGCATCTGGTCGGGGGTGCGGCGCCCGAAGCCCGTGGCGGCGTTCTTGCTGCCGGGCAGCGGGTAGCCCTCGGTCCAGTCCTCGGACGCGGCGTTCTCGTCGAGGAGTCCGGCCACCTGGGCGGGCGTCAGCTCCCGCAGGACCAGGCGCTCCGTACCGAGGGTGTTGACTTCGTGGATCACTGTGCTGCTCCAAACGCGTTCGGGTTGTCGAGGTGGGTCGCGAAGTCCCAGAGCCGGGACTTCGGGAAGAAGCCTGTTTCGATGCCGTGGCCGATGAGGGTGCGCAGCAGGGCCGCGTCGGGCCGGGGGCAGCGCAGGTCGCCCAGGGCCTGCGCGGTGGCCTGCGCGTCGTAGGCGACCAGCGTCTGCACCGGCTTGACGAACTGGGCGAGGAAGGCGTGGGCGTTGGCGTCGGTCGCGTCGGCCCCCGGTCGTCCCAGCCACTCCCCCACCGCCTGCGGCGCGGCCGGGATCACGGCGTAGCCGAGGTCGCGGAGGATGACCGCGAGGTCGGTCGAGGGGAGGCTCACCGGGTTGGAGACGTGGAAGGTGCGTCCCGAGTGGGCGGGGTCGCGCGCCAGGCGCAGGATCGCGTCGGCCGCGTAGTCGACGGGGGTCAGGTCCATGCCCCAGCCCGGCGCCGAGGGGACCAGGCCGCAGCTGAGGATCACCCGCAGGATCTGGTACATCATGTTCACGCTCGGGTCGGGCAGGAAGGTGCCGGTCCGGGTGTTGCCGACCAGCGTGCCCACGCGGTGCACCGTGGCGTCCAGGCCGTCGGCGATCGCCTTCCTGACGGCCAGTTCGGCCTCGTACTTCGAGCGGGCGTAGGGGCTGTCGAAGTTCTCGCCGCGGTCGAAGTCCTCCTCCCGGAGGGTGACCAGGGGCCCGTCGCCGGGGGCGGGGCCGACGGCGGAGAGCGTGGACATGTGGGCCATGCGCCAGCCGCGGTCCAGGGCGAGGCGGGCGAGCAGGGCGGTCGGGGCGACGTTGTTCGTGGCGTAGCGGTCGTCGGGACCGTAGTGGCGCACCTCGGCGGCCGCGTGGATGAGCTCCCGGACCCCTCCGGTGGCGGCCGCCAGCTCGTCGGCGCCCAGGGTGCCGAGGTCGCCCTCGACGATCCGTACCCGGTCCCGCAGTGCGGGCAGGACGTCCGGCACGTAGTATTCGACGACCCGCGCGAGCCGGTCCCCGGCCGGGGCGTCCGCGTTGCCCCGCACCACGCAGGTCACCCGGCGGCCGGGCTCGCGCAGCAGCGCGGCCAGCAGGTGCGCGCCGAGGAACCCCGTGGCGCCGGTGAGGAGGACCTCGCCGCCGTCGGCCGCCGGTCCGCGGGAGCGGACCGGACGCGGCTCGGGGGCCGTCCCGGCGGGCGCGGCCGGCTCCGCGGCGGGGGCCGCGGGCGCCTCCGCGCCCAGTTCCGCCAGCCGGGCGGCGAACTCCGCCACGGTGGGGTACGCGAAGAAGTCCTGGATGGTGGTGTCGGGGTAGCGCTCCTGGATCTCGACCAGACAGGCCAGGACCTGCAGGGAGTGGCCGCCGATCGCGAAGAAGTCGTCCCCGGGGGCGGTGACTTCGGTGTTCAGGGTCTGGGACCAGAGGTCCGCGACGTAGCGTTCGAGATCGCCGAACGGCTGGTCGCCGTCTTCCGTCATGTGCGTGTCTTCCGTCGTTGCGGTGTCGTCCGCGGGTGCCTCGGGGGCGGGCAGGGACGGCGGGCTGCCGGGGTCGGCCACCACCGCCTCCAGCAGGCGGGTGTAGTCGGCGCCCCACTGCCGGACCGTGGCCTCGTCGAACAGGGCCGGGTCGTACTCCAGGTCCAGGTGCAGACCGCCGTCGGCGGCCGGGGTGACGTACAGGGTCAGGTCGAACTTGGCGCCGAGGCCCGGCAGTTCCACGGGGCGGCTGGGGTGGCCGTCGAAGTCCGGCAGGGGGAAGTCCACCGGCATCGCGAACATCACCGAGAACAGCGGGGTGCGGCCCGGATGCCGCTTCGGGTTGAGCTCGGCGACCAGCCGGTCGAACGGGAACGCCGAGTGCCGGATCCCGTCGAGGACCACCTTGCCCACGGACCGGGCCAGGGAGGTGAACGACTCGTCGTGGGCGGCCTCGACCCGGAGCACCAGGGTGTTCAGCATCAGTCCGAAGACCCGCTGCGCCGCCTCGCCGGACCGGCTGGTGACCGGTGTCGCGATCGCCATGTCCTCGGCGCCGCTGTGGTGGCGCAGCAGGACGGCGTAGGCGGTCAGCATGGTGCTGAACGGTGTGGTGTTCAACTCCGCGGACAGGCCGCGGATCCGGGACGCCAGGGCGGGGTCCAGGTCGCAGCCCCACATCGCGCCGGCGCCCGCCCGCACCTCGGGCCGGGGCCGGTCGGTGGGCAGGGGCACCAGGTCGGGCGCGCCTTCGAGCCGGGCCCGCCAGTAGGCGCTGCTCCCCGTGGTGTCGCTGCGCTCGGCCCGCTCCAGTTCGGCGAGGACGTCGTGGAACTGGTGGCGGTCGGCCCGGGCGGGGGTGTCGTCGCCCGCCCGGCGGCGGTGGTAGTCCTGCGCCAGGTCCTCGACCATGACGCCCATGGAGGTCGCGTCGGTCACCGCGTGGTGCACCGTGGCCACCAGCAGGCTCCGCTCCGGGCCGAGGACCAGCGTCGCGCGGACGGGCGGCTCGGCGAAGCAGCGCAGGGGAGGCGCTCCGAGCTCGCGCACCCATTCCCGGGCGTCCTCGTCGCAGGCGAGCGGCCGCGGGGTGGCGGACGCCGGTCCCGCGTGTGCCGTGTCGAGGACGGTGAGCTCCACGCCGGGCTCGGCGAGGATCTCCGTCGCGAACCGGCCGCCCTTCCGGTGGAAGACGGTGCGCAGGCCGGAGTGGCGGCGCTGCGCGTCGGTGAAGGCCTCCCGCATCGCGGCCGGGTCCACGCGGCCGGCGATGTCCACGGCGAGCGTGACGTTGTGCTGGTTGGAGTCCTCCTGCATCAGGTCCACGAACAGCATCCGCTGCTGGGCCAGGGAGGGCTGGTAGGACGCCGTCTCCGGGGACCCGGCCGGAACCGCGACCGGAACCGGGTCGGCGGCCGGATCCGGGGCCGGGGGCGTGGCGGAGGGCTCCGCCGCCTGCTCGGGCAGCAGGGCGAGGATCGCCTCGAAGGTGCCGGCGTCCAGCAGTTCGGCCAGCCCGGGTGCGCCGCCCAGCTCCGCTTCGAGGCGCTGGCGCAGCCGCAGCAGGGCGAGCGAGTCGCCGCCCGCCTCGACGAACGAGGCGCACGTGTCGGGGGTGACGGCCAGCAGGTCGGTCCAGATGCCGCTCAGCACCTCACGCGCCGCGGGCCGGCCGGCGGCCGGCGCCACGGCCGCGACCGGGGTCGTCGCCGTGGCCGGACCCGTGCCCGCGCCCGTGTCCGGCGCGTGTTCCGGTCGCTGCGAGTGGACCCGCCGGTCGAACCCGTAGGCCGGCAGGTGGATCCTGCGGCCGGACACGCCGCCGGTGAGGTCCGCGGGCACGCCCAGGCACCAGGCCTGCGCCGCCGCTCCCGCCAGGGCGAGGGCCGCGTCGCGCTCGCGGTCGAGCGTCTGCACCAGGCCCGGCGGGTCGGCCAGCTGTCCGGCGAGCTGGAGGAGCGTGGGGTGGGGGCCGATCTCGACCAGGACGGTCGGGGTCGCTCCGGCGCACACCCGGGACAGCGCGTCCCAGAACTCCACCGGCCGCAGCAGGTGCTCCCGCCAGTACGCGGCGTCGGGTGCCGCGTCCACCGGCCCGGCGGCGCAGCCGAACCACTCGGCGGAGGCGGGCGCCGACCAGGCGACCGCTTCGGCGGCCCGCTGGAACCCGTCCGCCATCGGGTCGAGGAGCGGGGAGTGGAAGGCGTGCGAGACCGACAGCCGGCGCGTGCGCAGGCCCTCGCCGTCCAGCAGTTCCCCGATCCGTTCCAGGACCCGGCTGTCGCCGCTCAGCACCAGGTCACGGGGGCTGTTGACGGCGGCGACCGACGCCAGGGGCTCGTCGGCGACCAGCCGGGCCACCCCGGCCGCGTCCCAGGCGGAGCCCGGGCGGCAGCGGACCGACAGCATGGTGCCGGGCTCGGTCCGCTCGACCATCAGCCGGCCGCGCTCGGCCACCAGCAGGAGGGCGTCCTCCTCGGACACCGCTCCCGCGACGGCCGCGGCGGCGAACTCGCCGACGCTGTGCCCCAGTACGGCGTCGGGACGGATCCCGTACCGCGCGAGCACGCGCACCAGGCCGAACTGGACGGCGAGCAGCGCGGGCGCCGCGATGTCCGTCCGGGCCAGCCGGTCCGCCATGTCCGGGTCGAACAGGCAGTCCCGCAGCGGGTACGGCAGCACGCCGTCCAGCAGCGCGTGGGCCCGGTCGATCCACTCCCGGAACTCGGGGTACGCGGCGTACGCGCCCGCCGCCATGCCGGTGTACTGGCCGCCCTGGCCGGTGAAGGCGAAGACCGTGCGGCACCCGCCCGCGCCGGCCACGCCCGTGCGGACGGCCGCCGAGGGGTCCCCCGGGTGCCGCAGCAGGGCCGCGGCGGTCCCGGTGTCGCCGGCGAGGACGGCGAGGCGGTGCTCGAACCGCTCCCGGCCGTGGACCAGCGTGTGCGCCGCGTCCCGCAGGCCGGTGTCCCCCCGGTCTTCGAGGAAGCCGCCGAGAGCGGCCGAGGTGCGGGCGAGGGCGGCCGCGCCCCGCGCGGAGACGGGAAGGATGAAGGGTGGTTCCACCCTGTTGTCTTCAGTCACTGATGGGTCCCCCCAGTCGGCTCGGTGAATTCCTCCACGAGCACGCAGGCATTGGTGCCGCCGATTCCGAACGAGCTCACCCCGGCGAGCCGCGGTGCGTCCCCGGCCGGCCACGGCTCGTTCGCGGTCAGCAGCCGAAGGCTCCGGTCCGTGAGCTCCTCGATGGGCTGTCCGGAGTTGACCGTGCCCGGGAGGACCCGCTCCCGCAGCGCGTAGACCGCGGTGAGCAGCCCGGCGACGCCGGCCGCCGTGTTGCAGTGGCCGATCGCGGACTTCACCGAGCTGACGGGCAGCGGAGCGGCCCGCTCCCCGACGACCTCGCCGAGCGCCGTCGCCTCCACCGCGTCGCCCAGCCGGGTGCCCGTGCCGTGGGTCTCGACGAAGCCGAGGTCGTCCGCCCCGCGGCCCGCGACCCGCAGTGCGCCGCGGACCACGGCCACCTGGCCGTCGGCCCCGGGCGCGGTGTAACCGGCCTTGCGGTTGCCGTCGTTGTTGACGGCCGAGCCGACGATGACGGCATGGACCGGGTCCCCGTCGCGGAGCGCGTCGGAGAGCCTGCGGAGCAGGACGGCACCGGCGCCGTCCCCGCCCACCGTTCCGGTGGCGCGGACGTCGAAGGGGCGGCAGACCCCGTCCGTGGCGTAGATCATGCCGGGTTCGTAGACGTAGCCGCCGTGCTCCGGGTCGAGGATCGACACCCCGCCGGCGAAGGCGTAGTCGCTGGCGCCCGAGCGCAGGCTCGCGCAGGCCATGTGGACCGCCACGAGGGAGGTCGAGCAGGCCGTGTCGACCATGACGCTCTCGCCCTGGAAGTCGTGCCGGTAGGAGTAGCGGGTGGCGGCGAAGGAGGGCCGGGAGGTGAAGGCCCGGGAGAGGTCCTCGGCGAGGGAGCCCTCGCCGGGGGCCGCCTGGGCCCCGGTCTCCGCGCAGCCCGCGTAGAGGCTGGTGCGCCCGCGCAGCCGGTCCGGGGTGACCGCGGCGTTCTCCATGGCCGACCAGAGGCATTCGTGGAGCAGGCCGTGCTGCGGGTCGGTCGCCCGCGCCTCGTCCGGGGACATCCGCAGCAGCTCGGCGTCGAAGGCGCGCGCCCGGTCGAGCAGGCCCCAGCGGTCGACGCGCAGCCGCCCGTCGCCGAGGTCGACCGCCGGAGCGTCCGCGCCGGCGACGCAGTCCCGGGCGTCGCGCAGGTTGTCCCAGAAGGCGTACACGTCCGGCGCCTGGGCGAAGCGCGCGGCGACGCCGATGATGGCGATCGGCTCGTCGGTTCCGGCGGTGACGGCGGCCGGGGCTGCCGGCGCGAGGGCGTCGGCGGTGCCCAGCCGTCCCGCCTGGGCGCGGACGGTGGTGTACCTGAGCAGTTCGGCGACGCCCAGCTCCAGACCGGCGTGCCGCTTCAGCATGGCCTGGAGGCGCACCAGCAGGAGCGAGTGGCCTCCCGCTTCGAAGAAGTTGACGTCGTCGTCGGCGGGGACCTCGCCGAGGACCTCGCTCCACGCGGCCCTGACGGCTTCGAGGCCGTGTCCCGCGGGCGCCGGGCGGGCCGTGGCGGCCGCCGGGCGGGCCGCGGAGCGGCGCTCCGGGGCGGGCAGCCGGCGCCAGTCGACCTTGCCGTTGGCGTTGAGCGGGAGTTCGTCCAGTTCCGCCCAGGCGGTCGGCACGGCGAAGTCCGGGAGGACCGCGCCGATCCGGGACCGCACGTCCTGCCCGCTGCCGCCCGGCCGCATCACCAGGTAGGCCGCGATCTCCTTCTCCCCGCGCGGGTTGCGCCAGGTGGTGACGTGGCAGGCGCGGACCGCGGGGTCGGCGAGCAGGGCCGAGCGGATCTCGCCGAGTTCGATGCGCTGGCTGCGGATCTTCACCTGGTCGTCCATGCGCCCGACGAACTCGATCTCACCGCCGGGCAGTCGGCGGACCCGGTCGCCCGTGCGGTACAGCCGGCTGCCGGGCCGTCCCCCGAAGGGGTCCGGCACGAAGGCCTCGGCGGTGCGGCGCGGGTCGCCGAGGTAGCCCCGGGCCAGGCCGACGCCGCCGAGCAGCAGCTCGCCGGGGCAGCCGACGGGGGCGGGGTCGAAGGTCCCCTCGTGGACGACGTACGCCTCCGTCCCCGGGACGCAGCGGCCGATGGAGAGGGTGCGGCTGCCCTCCTCGACCGCGTCGACCTCGGTGAACATCGAGGTGAAGGAGTTCTCGGTCGGTCCGTACCCGTGCAGCAGCACGCCGGGGCCGCACCACTTCACGGCGCGCGCCACCTGCGGTATCGCGGCCGTGTCACCGCCGAAGACCATGACCCGCAGGTGCTGGAAGAGGTCGGGGGCCTCGGTGACGAGGTTGTGGAACAGGGGGGTGGTGACCATGAGCATGGTGACGCCGTGGTCCGCGACGGCGTCGCGGAGCGCCGCGGGTGCGAGCGCCAGCTCCCGGTCGAGGATCACCAGGCGTGCACCGTGGGTCAGCGCCCCCCAGATCTCGTAGGTCGCGCCGTCGAAGTTCAACGGGGACAGGTGGGCGATCCGGTCGTCCGCTTCGAGGCGGACGTAGCCGTCGCCGCGCATCAGCCGGGAGACGCCCAGGTGCGAGAGCATCACGCCCTTGGGCCGTCCGGTCGATCCGGAGGTGTACAGCACGTTGAGGAGCATGTCGGGGTGGAGTGCGACGCCGGGCGGGTCGGCCGGCAGGCCGGCGGCCGCCGCGCGCACGTCGGTGACGGAGTGCGCGGGGTGGCCGAGACGGGCGACGCGCTCCACGCCGTCGGGCGAGGTGAGCACCCGGCGGACGCCGGAGTCGCGGAGGATCGCCGCGAGCTTCTCGTCGGGGTATCCGGGCTCCATCGGCAGGTACGCCTTGCCCGCGAGGGCGATGCCGAGGAAGGCGACGACGGCGTCGACGCCCTCGCCGAGCAGGACCGCCACGATCTCCTCGGGGTCCTGCGGGCGGCCGGTGGCGTGCGGGTCGTCGCGCAGGAGCCACCGGGCGAACCGGGAGGATGCCGCGACCAGTTCCCCGTAGGTGAGCGACTGCGTGCCGTGGACCACCGCGATGCGGTCGGGGTCGCGCCGCGCGGCGTCGAGGACCATCTGCGGCGGTGTCACCGTCGGGTGCGGGGTCACGGGCTCGGGGTCCGCCGCGGGCGTGGCGGCGGCGTCGGCTGCCAGCAGGAGGGTGCCCAGGGGCTCCGAGGGGCCGGCCGCGGCGGCGAGGAGGAGGCCGAGGACCTGGTCGAGCATCGCCCGGGCGGTCGAGGGCCGCAGGATGCCGGCGTCGTAGTCCAGTTTCAGGGTGAGGCCGCCGTCGCCCTCGACCGCCATCAGTGCCACGTCGTGCTTGACGGCGCCGAGCCGCACGTCCGTCCGGGTGACGGTGGTGCCGCAGGACAGCAGCCGGACGCCGGGCTCGGTGCGGTGCGTGTAGGTGGCCCGGAAGGCGGGGTGGCGCCGGCCCCGCGCCGCGAGTTCCGCGCGCAGGGCGCCGGTGTCGACGCCCGAGTGCTCGAAGGACTGGAGCACTTCGGCGCGGACGGCGGCCAGGTGTTCGCTCCACGGGGTCCGCGGGGCGAAGGACGACCGCACCGGGAGCACGCGTGCGACGAGGCCGACGGTGTCGTCACGGCCGGAGCCGGTCCGCCCGCTGAACGGGATGCCCAGCAGGCCCTCGGACTGTCCGCTCCACTGGTGGAGGACGGCGGTCCACGCCGCGAGGACCCCGATCGCCGGGGAGACCAGGGCGGTCTCGAAGTGCTCCCGGAGGGCCGACAGCGACGCGCCGGTGACCGACGCCTCCTCGCAGCCGGCGGCCGAGGGCCGCACGCCGCGGACCAGGTCGGGCAGGGGCTCCAGCGTCTCGGAGGACTCGTGGAGGACCGCGAGCCAGTGGGCCAGGTCCTCCGCGGCCCGCCCGTACGGCTCCTCGCCGTCGTCCTCGTCCTCGTCCTCGTCCTCGTCCCGCGCGCTCTCCCCGGCCCCGTGCGGCCGCGCTCCGGTCGCCTGCTCGTAGAACGAGCAGAGGTCGTCCACGAGGACGTCGACGGAGGCGGCGTCGAGCACGATGTGGTGGCCCGTCATGACCAGCACGGCACCGGCGGGCTCGACCAGGAGGTCGGACCGCAGGAGGCCGGGCGTGGTCATGTCCAGGGGGCGCAGCCCGGCCTGCTCGGCCCAGGCCGTCCTGCCCGCGTCGTCGAGGTCCCGGACGGACCGGACGGTCCTGAGGGACGGTTCGACGTGCTCGGCGAAGATCTGGCGCACCGTGCCGTCGTCGTCCGTCCGGAACGACGAACGCAGGGCCGGGTGGCGCTCGTGCAGCCGCGCGAGGGCCGCGCGCAGGGCCGCCTCGTCGACCCGGCCCAGGAACCGCAGGCAGACGGGGACGTTGTAGCGGGAGGATTCCGGTTCCTGGCTCGCGGCCAGCCAGAGGTCGAGCTGTTCGGCTCCGGCGGTGACGACAGTGCTCATATCTGCGGGGTCCGGTCCGGGGTCGCCTGCCGGTAGGCGTCGTCGACGCTCTTCCACAGGAGCGGGAAGACGGAGCGCTCGGACAGCCGCTCGAGCTCGTTCACGGGTTCACCGCGCAGGCTCGTCGGGCCGTCGGCGGCCGCGGGGGCCTGCTCGGTGCGCGCCGCCGGGTGACCACCCAGGTGCTGGCGGACCAGGCGCAGGTGGAGCTGGTTCCACTCCATGAGCTTGCAGTCGAGCGCGTGGAGTCCGGTCTGGACCGTCGAGAGCCCGCTCAGCCACGCGGCGGGTGCCTCGCCGCCCTCCCGGGCGAACTCCTCGATCAGGTCCTTGGAGGTCACGCCGCCGCGCTGCATGGCGGCTTCGAACGACTTCCACACCGCGCGGCAGACCCGGCGCAGGTTGCGTCCGCCCGGCGAGTCCAGTCCGCTGGTGTTCGCCGGGAGGTGGTCGCGCATGCGCAGGAAGCTGGCCTGGGGCAGGTGGTCCATCAGGATCCGGACGCACTGGACGGGCAGTTCCGCCAGTGAGTTCGTCCGGGCCACGAGCCGGGCGGCCAGGCCGAAGTCGTCGTCGTCCAGGGCTCCGGCCACACGGCCCAGTTCGTTGTGCATCGAGCACCAGACGTACTCGTTGACCAGGTGGACGATCTGGAACATCCGGTGGTCGGAGTTGATGAGCTCCTCCTCGGGGACCAGTGCGGCCATCGCGAGGGTGATCCGGGTGTCCATCTCGTAGTTGCTGCCGCGGTCGTACTCGAAGCGCAGGAGCGGGTTGGGCTCGCTGGGGTTGAGAACCGCCTTGGCCTCGCCCGGCCGGCCTTCTTCGATGCGTCGTGCCATTAGTGCGTTGTCTCCTCAGCTCGGCGGAACAGCCTGTTGTCGATGACGGATCTCAAGTAGGGGGTGCCCTCGGTGTAGCCCGTGCCGCTGACCGAGCCGATCATGCGGACGGCCAGCCGGTAGTGGGTGCGCTTCCAGCGCTGGTGGACGGCCTCGATCTGGGCCATCTCCCGGGCCAGGCGCGCCTCGGTCTCCGGGTCGTGGGCGCGGCTCGCGATCAGCGCGTCCGCGGCCCCGCGCACGGTGGTCATGCTCTCCAGGACGCGGCCGCGCACCTGGGGGACGGACCGGAAGGCCGGCGACTCGACGCGTTCGGGCGCGGGCGTGCCGCACAGGGCTTCGAAGGTCTTGTAGTTGACGGACTGGATGGCGCTGGCGCCCTCGGTGAACTTCCTGAAGAACTCGAAGGACTCGCGCTGCATCGTGGCGAGCAGGGAGAACAGCGGGAGTCCGCCGCTCAGCACCCGGGAGATCGCGGAGAGGCTGCGGAGGGCTTCCTCCGCGTCCCGGGCCTCGAGCCTGCGGATCGCCTCCGACGCCAGCCGGGCCAGGCACTCGAAGATCGACTCGAACGACTGGAGCACCCGGATGAAGAGGTACTCGTCGTGGATGACGTAGACCGGCATGAGGGTCTGGTCCAGCCTGGCGGCCATCCCGGACGGCGCCGTCCCGATCACTTCGGTGAGCTGGTCGAAACGCTCCTGCAGACCGGAGACCTTCGGGGTCAGCGGCTTCCCGCTCAGCATATCCATTTCGACGGCGACGCGGAGCCCGTGTCGCAGTCTTTTTTCCACGACTTCTCGGGACGGCCGCATGCACGGCAGTTGGGAACGGTGACCCAGCGCCGCACCGCTTTCGAATGCGAGGGCGTCGTAGAGCAGGAACGCTATGCGCGTGCCGACCTCGTCCTCGAATTCCGGGAGCGGCGGCGCCTGCCGCGGGCGCAGCAGGTCGAGGGCCGTGTAGGTGGTGTAGTCGTAGGTGCCGTCGTGCTTGTCCAGCACCACCGAGAGGAAGCGTCGCAGGTGGTCACGGGCCTTGTCGTCGCCGGCGGCCCCGGACCCGGCGGCGCGGGCCCGGACGAGCGCGTCGACGACGGGCGTCGCGAGGAAGTGCTTTCCGACGGATCTGACATAACGCACGACATTGGCGTAGGGAAACTCTTCGGCCAGTGGCGACTGCTGCCAGGAATCGAGCTCCATCAGCAGGAGTCCCGGGAGACCGAATTCCCCCTCGTCGAAATACATACAGAATCCCCCAAAGAATAAGCGAAAGGATTGCCTTACGGCAGTGAATCGCGCATGTCGACGGCCGGCGTCAGCGGCGAATGCACCGCGAGGGCCGCCGCGTGCCCGTCGTCCACCGGCAGGTCGACGAGCCGCCAGCCCGCGATGGGGGACCCGGTGTCGTCCTTGCCGAGGTCGCGCCCCAGGCCGGTGCCGATGCCCTTGAGGTACGCCTCCTTGCGCGCCCACACCCGGGCGAAGGCGGCCGCCCGCCCGGCGAGCGGCACCGACGCGATCGCGGCGCGCTCCGCGGGGTGCAGGGCGCGTCCCACGTCCATGACGGTCGTACCGCTCGGGATGCCTTCCACGTCGACGCCCACCGTCGGCTCGGCGACGGCGATGAGCACGCGCCGGCCGCTGTGGGACAGGGAGAACCGGGGCCGTGCGGCGGGCCCCTCCAGTACGGGCCGCCCGTGCGGCCCCGAGCAGAGCGGGCAGGGGTCGCGGCCGAACCGCACCGCGTACGGCTCGACGTCCAGCCGGGCGCCCAGGACCCGCCGCAGGGCGACGTGGGCGAAGGCGTAGCGGACGCGGTCGGCCTCGTGCCGGAACTTCGCGATGCGGCGGTGTTCCTCCGCGTCGAGCACGGACAGGTCGAGTGCGTCGAGTTCACGGGCGGGCGGCACGCGCACCGACCAGACGGAGACGTGGGGAGCGGGACCTGCGGCGGGTTCCGCCGGGGCCGTCGCCGCCGCCGTCGCAGCCGTCGCCGTCGTCGTCGCCGCCCGGGTCGCGGCCCGGGTCACCGGGCGTCCGTGCGCGCGTTCCCCGCCGCCGCGTCCGCGAGGAGCCGGTCCCGGGCGATCTTGCCGGTGGGGCCGACCGGGAAGGAGTCGACGGCCTGGAGCCGGCCGGGCACCATGTACGGGGGGAGCAGGGTCCCGAGGACGGCCAGGACCTCGTCCGGCGCAGCCCCGGCGGCGGCGCCGTCCGCCGTCCGCTCGGGGACGTAGAAGGCCGCAAGCTCCCGCCCGTGTCCGGTCTCCGGGGCGAGGACCACCGCCGCCCTGACCCCGGGACAGCGGGCCAACGCGGCCTGCACCTCGCCCAGTTCGACCCGGTACCCGCGGATCTTCACCTGGTCGTCGAGACGGCCGAGGAATTCGAGGTTCCCGTCCGGCAGCCAGCGGGCCCGGTCGCCGGTGCGGTACATCCTGGCCTCCGTCCCGTCCGGTGCCCCGGCGGGGGCGAACGGGTCCGGCAGGAACCGTGCGGCCGTGAGTCCGGGAGCCCCCGCGTAGCCGAGGGCCACGCAGGTGCCGGCGATGTGGAGGTCACCGGGGACGCCGACCGGGCAGGGCCGCATCCCGGCGTCGAGCACGTAGTACCGGGCGTTCTGCATCGGGCGCCCGTAGGGGACGCTCGGCCAGGAGGGGTCCACGTCCGCGACCGGGAAGCCGTTGGACCAGACGGTGCACTCGGTCGCGCCGCCCAGCGCCAGCACGCGCGCTCCGGGGAACTCGCCCCGGATCTCGTCCGGCAGGGTCACCGGGATCCAGTCACCGCTGAGCATGACGAGGCGCAGGTCCTCGCGTCCCCGCGGGTCACGGCATTCCAGGAACGGCATCACGTGCGCCATCGCCGCCGGAGCGGAGTCCCAGATCGTGACCGGCTCCTGTTCGAGCAGGTCGACCAGGAGGTCGGGCTCCGTCAGCGCCGCGTCCGGCACCACCCGGACGGAGCCGCCCGCGGCGAGCACGCCGAACATGTCGTACACCGACAGGTCGAAGCAGAAGGAGGTGACGAACAGCAGCCGGTCGGCCTCCCCCACCTCGTGGACGCGGTTGATCCAGTCGACGAGGTTGACCACGGCCCGGTGGTCGACCATGACGCCCTTCGGCTCCCCGGTGGACCCGGAGGTGAAGATGACGTAGGCGACGTCCTGCGGAGCCGGCCCGTGCGGCACCGGCGCGGCCGGGCGCCGGTCGACGTGCCATCCGGTCCAGGAACGCAGCGCGCGCAGCCCGTTGTCCTCGGGGATCCGCGCCCGGGCGGTGATCACCACGTCGTAGCGCGCGGCCAGTTCGGCGGGCCACTCCTCCCCGTCCCGGCCGAGCACCCTGACCTCGGCTCCGGGGACGGCCCGGCCCAGCGCCGCGAAGAACGACCGCGGCACGCCGAGGCCGGTGTGCCGCCCGAGCTCCGGGTCGACGAGATCGGCGAGCACGACGGACCCGCCGGGGGCCAGCTTCGCCAGGACGTCCGCCAGGACGCGCACGAGGTAGTCCATGTCGGGGAAGAACTGCACGGTGCTGGCGAGCAGTACGAGGTCCACCGGGTGGTCGAGGGCGCCCGCGGCCTCGTGGGCGAACGCGGTGGCGCCGGTGAGCGCGACCCCCGCCCCGGCGGCCCGGTCCCGGACGGCCGCCACCGCGGAGGCGGCGGGGTCGACGGCGGTGTACCGCGCGGCGTGCGGCGCGAGGGCCCGCGTGATCAGACCCGAACCGCAGCCGATCTCCAGGACCGCGCCTCCCCCGGAGGGCAGCGCCTCCCGGGCCAGCCGCACGACGTGGTCCCGGTAGGCCGTGACCTCGTCGGCGGTGTAGACGTGCCCGGGGGTGGTGGCGAGGTTGAAGCCCGCCGCCTGGAGCGGGTCCGGCAGTTCCGCCACGTAGTTCCAGAGGTCGCCGACGGCTTCCTCGTCGAACGAGTCGGCCCAGGTGTCCTCGGTCGCCAGGTCGTGCACGACGACGTGCCGCAGGCTGGGGACGTCCCAGCGGACCGCTGCGACGGTCGGGAGCTGGTCGCGGGAGGTGAGCAGGGCGCCGACGCCCAGCTTGGCGAGGAGCGAGCGGATCCGCGACGCCGGCCACCGGATGTCGAGCGGTACGTAGGTGGCGCCCGCCTTGAGCACGGCGAGGAGGCTGATCACGGCCTCCGCCGACCGGGTGGACAGCAGGCCCACGTGGGAGCCGCGGCCGATGCCCAGCGTGCGCAGGTGGTTGGCCAGCCGCTCGGCCCGCTCGTCGACTTCGGCGTGGGTCAGGGTCCGCGTACCGTCCAGGAGCGCCGGCCGGCCGGGCACCCGGCGCGCGGCGTCGGCGAGCAGGGCGGGGAGGGTGGTCTCCCGGTCGAAGGGGCGGAGCGTGTCGTTCCAGGCTTCCGGGGGGAGGTCCCGCGCCCCCACGGGGCTCGGTACGGCTTCACTCGGGGGGTTCATCGGGTGGTGTCACTTTCTGTGGGACAGGAAGGCCGCGCGGGGACGTCCAGCGCGCCGAGCAGCGCGTCGAGCCGCTCCCGCAGCGAACGGGCCGTGGCGGCGGGGAAGGCCCCGGTGCGGAACTGCAGGGTGCCCGTGAGCCCGTCGCCGGCGGCCGCGCCGTGGTGCGGCCACAGTTCCCAGGTGAGTTCGAAGCCGCCGTCGCCGGCCGGGGTCGGCGCGGGGTGCGAGCGGGCGGGCGGCAGCGTCAGGGTGGCGTCGGCGTCCGTCTGGTAGGCCATGCAGACCTGCACGAGCGGCATCCGGTGGCCGCGGTCCCCGCCGGCCGCCGCCACGACGTCGTTGAACGGCAGTTCGTCGCGCAGCGCCCGCAGGAAGCGCCGCCGGAGCACCGGCACGAGCGAGAGCGGGTCCGTTCCCGGCTCGGTGTCGACGCGTACGGGGACGGTGTTCACGCAGAAGCCCACCGTGCGGGCGAGCCGGGGGTCCGACCTGCCCGCCACCGGGACGGCCACGCAGAACCGGCGCGCGCCGGTGATGTCGGAGACCGCCTGGGCGAACACCGCGAGCAGTACGACGGCCGGGGTCGCCTCCGTCGCACGGGCGAGGCCGCGCACCACGGCTCCGGCTCCGGGCGCGACGGGCGCCGGTATGACGCCGACCTCCCCGCCGCCGGCGGGCCCGGCGGAGGCGGGCGGCGCGGTCGGCGGTACGTCCTGGACCCCCGCGAGCTCCTCGCGCCAGGCCCCGAGCCGCCGCTCCCGTTCGGCGGGGTCGGCCGCGGCCGCCTCCGCGCCGTGCCAGGCCGCGTATCCCACGGCCTCCGCCGGCAGGACGGGGGCCTCCCCGCGCGAGCGCGCCTCGTAGGCGGAGCGCAGGTCCTCGACGACGACGGGGAGGGACCAGCCGTCGACCGCGATGTGGTGCACGGCCAGCACCGCCGTGGCGCGTCCGGGTGCCTGCGGGTCGTGCAGCACGCCGAGCCGCAGCACGGGGCCCGTGGTGAGGTCCACCGGGGCGGCGGCGAGCGCCCGGGCGCGTGCGGGCAGCTCCGCCGCCGGGACGCGGACCTCCTCCAGCGGCGGGACGCCGCCGGCCGGCAGGATCCGCTGGAACGGAACGCCGTCCTCGTCCTCGAGGTAGACCGTCCGCAGGACCGGATGGCAGTCGATCACGTCGCCCAGGGCGGCGCGCAACGCCTCGATGTCGAGCGGTCCTTCGAGCGCGGTGGTGCGCTGGACCAGGTTCTGCGGGCAGCCCGGGGCGAGCTGCTCGGTGAGCCAGATCCGGATCTGTCCGGCGGACAGCTCCGGCTCGGCGGCCGCGCCCTGCGCGGCGGCGGACACCGGGGGGAGTTCGGGCAGGCGCGCCGCGAGTTCGAAGACCCGGGGCGAGGACAGCACGTCGGCGGCGGTGACCCGGCGGCCGGCCGCGAGCGTGAGCCGGTGCGCGATCCGGACGGCGGCCAGGGAATCGCCGCCGGAGTGGATCAGGTGGGTGTCCGCCCAGGCCCGCGGGGCGCCCAGTACGGCGGCGAACACGCCCGCCACCAGCTCCTCCTCCGGTCCCCGCGCGGGCGTCGAGCCGCTCGGCGCGGTGACCTGACGGGCGGCGAGGCGTTCCAGCTCCGCGTAGTCCGTCTTGCCGGAGCCGCCGCGCGGGAAGGCGTCGAGCCGGCCGATCCAGCGCGGCGCCAGCGGCCCGGGCAGCAGCTCCGCCAACCGTTCCCGCAGCGCCGTGACGTCCAGTTCCCGTCCGCCGGTGACCCAGGCGGCCAGCCCGACGGGGCGCTCGCGCACGTCGCGCAGCGGCACCACGGCGGCGTCGTGCACGCCCTGCTCGCGGCGGAGCGCGGCCTCGGTCTCCGTGGGCTCGACGCGCACTCCGCGGATCTTGAGCTGGCGGTCCACGCGGCCGCGGTACCAGAGCACCCCGTCCTCGTCGACCGCGCCGAGGTCGCCGGTGCGGTAGAGCCGGACGCGGGTGTCGGCGGGCAGACCGGTGCTCCGTGCCGGGAGCACCGACTCTACGAAACGTTCCGCCGTCTGTGCCGGGTCACCGAGGTACCCGCTGACGAGTCCCGGGCCGCCCAGCCAGATCTCGCCGGTCTCGCCCCGGTCCGCGACGGCGCCGTCCTCGCGCAGCACGGCCACGAGGGTGCCGGGCAGCGGCGTGCCGATGGGCGCGTCGACGGCGTCCTGGAGGGCCGCCGCGTCGTGGACGCGGACGGTGGTGGCCAGGATGGTGCACTCCACCGGCCCGTATCCGTTGACCAGGTGGATCCCCGGGTGGGCCGTCAGCAGCCTCCGCGCGTGTTCCGTCGACATCCGCTCGCCCCCCGACAGCGTCTGGGTGATGCCGTCGAAGCACTCGGGGGCCTCGTCCACGAGGGTGTTGAACAGCGACGCCGTCATCAGCAGCGTGTTGACGCCGTGGGCCCGCACGGCTTCCCGGACGGCGGCGGGGGTGAGCGGACCGGGAGGGCCGTAGACCACGCAGCCGCCGTTCAGCAGCGGCCCCCACGTCTCCATGGAGGCCAGGTCCCAGGCGACCGAGGAGGTGCGCAGCGCGACGGTGCGCGGGCCGAAGTGCGCGAGCGGGCCCCGCCCGGGGAACAGGTCCGGGCAGTCGTCGAAGGGCGCGCCGGGCTCGCAGGAGTAGGGGGCGGGCGTGAAGAGGCGCAGGGTCGCCGCGTGCGGTGACACGGCCCCCTTGGGCTCTCCGGTGGAGCCGGAGGTGAAGAAGACGCAGGCCGGCGAGTGGGCCGAGCCGGCGGCCGGGACCGGTTCCCCGGTCCGCTCCGGCGCGAGGGCCGCGACGTCCGACGGGACGCGCACGCTGTGCGGTCCGGCCGGGGCGCTCGCCACACCGTCCCCGACGACCTGGACGCGGGCGGCACACCGGTCGGCGATCTGCCGCAGCCGCCCGGCCGGCCAGTCCACCGGCAGCGCCACGTAGGCCGCACCGGTCTTGAGCACCGCGAGGAGCACGGCGGGCAGGACCGGCCCGTCCGGCACCAGGACCGGTACGAAGTCGCCTTCGCCGACGCCCCGTTCCAGGAGCTCGGCGGCGAGCCGGTCGGCGGCCGCGTCCAGCTCCCCGTAGCCGACCGTCCGGCCGTCCCCGTACCGCAGGGCGACCGCGTCGGGGCGCAGCGCCGCGACGGCGGCGACACCGCCGTGGATCGTCGCGGAGGCCGGGATGTCCTTGGGGTGCACGAGCACGGCGCCCGCCCGGGTGGCCACCGTCATGCGGCACCCCGGACGCACGCGTAGTGGAACAGGTCCGCGTCTTCGGCGCGGCGGTGGAAACCGGCCCGCTCCAGCACCGCCTGCGACGCGGCGTTGTCCTTCGCGGTGCGCGCGACGACGGTGGTGACGCCGGGCTGGTCCAGTGCCCAGCGGGTCAGCTCCTGGAGCGCGCCGGTCGCGTAACCGGCGCCGCGGCCGGATTCCACGAGGCCGAAGCCCACCTCGACGGAACCCTCGTGCGGCGGGGCGTGGAAGCCGATGTCGCCGATCACCCGGCCGTCCGCGCAGCGTACGACCTGGTACATGCCGAACCCGCGGGGGTGCTGGTCCGCGGTGCGCGTCCCGAACGCGGTGGCCGCGGCGCGCGACCCCGCGGTGGGGTAGCCCGGGGCCAGGTCGTCGCCCGGCACGTCGTCCCGCAGCAGCGCGGCGACCTGGCCGGCGGTCAGCTCCCGCAGGACGAACCGCTCGGTCGCCAGGACGTTCGGTCCGGCCGCGGACAGCTCGCGCAGGGAGCGGGGGCGCATGTCGGTCCAGATCTCCGCGATGTGCCCGAGGCACTCGTCCTCGGTCCCGGAGAACCCGGTGGCCCGCCAGCCGGAGGGCACGTCCAGGGCGTGCGGCCAGAGCGAGTGCTGGCCTTCGCCGTTGGCGACGACGTGATGAGACATGGGGTGGCTCCTGGGAAGGGTGGGGGTGGTCCGCTGTCACGCGGGGGTCATGCCGTCGGCGTCTCCGGGGCGGCCGCGGCGGCGGCCGCGGCCAGCTGGGCGTGGACGGCGGCCGCCAGCTGCTCCACCGTCCGGTGGTCGAAGATCAGCTGCATGGGGAGCCGCGTCCCGACCGCACGGCCGAGCCGCGCCATGACCTTGGAGGCGAGGAGGGAATGCCCGCCCGTCTCGAAGAAGCTCTCGCTGTCGCTGAAGTCGGAGCGGCCGAGGACCTCGGCCCAGATGGCCCTCACCCGGTCGGTGAGTTCGCCCGGCGTCGTGTCGGTCTGCATCAGTGGCACTTCTTTCTCGGCTCGTGCCGGGAGTCGTCGATCGGGGGGGCCTCGGGGGACGGGGGTCAGTCCCAGGCCCAGTTGACGGGCGCCGCGGGGGCCGCCAGGACCACGCCGTCCTCGGCCGCCGGGGCGGACGCCGTGGTCGCGGTGCCGGATCCGCCGCCGGAGAAGAGGACCGGAAGGGCGAGGAGGAGGGAGAGGACAGCCATCCGGAACAGTCGGTTCATGCGGTCGTGCACGGTTACCCCTCAAGGAAAATGGCATGCCGGAACCACACGGGTGGGTGTGGGAGGCAGAAGAGAAAGCGATGGGCTGGGCTGGTCTTCGCAAGGGACCGGCGCTGTGCGGCGTCCCGTCCTGATCGATACTCGTCGCAGCCGCTAGCCGGTGTCGACGGTTCCGCATGGCCCATGTAGGTCATGGCACCAACCGGTCAATTCAAGCCAGTTTCCTGAACGAAAGGCTCCGCGGCCGCCCAGACCCCCAGCAGCAGATCGGCGCCGCAGGAGGACATCTTCCAGTCGGCGGACCATTCACGGCCGAGCCAGGTGTCCCAGGCCTCGGCGGCCAGCCGTTCGGCGGCTCCGAGATCGGCGGCGACCACGAAGGTCATGGCCACGACCTGCGAAGACAGGGGAACCAGGCTCACATGGGCGATGCCCGGCTGGGGGTCGACGAGGATCCGCTCCCCGATGTCGGCGCTGCTGCGCGCGCCGGCGGTCCGGGCGTCGTACGGCGATTGCAGTAATACCTTGATCGCATACACGGGCACACCATAGCCATCCTTTGAGCACCTCAAAGGAGAACTGATCCGGCCACCTGGTGCCATGGCATAAGGAGGCCAGCAGGCGGGCTCATACGGCCGGCCGGCCATATGAGCCCGGCGGATGCGAAAAGGGCTGAGGGCTTTTCGGCTCAGATCCAGCCGCGCCGCGTGGCCTGTACGCCGGCCTGGAATCGGCTTTCGGCGTTCAGCGTCTTGAGCAGGTCGGCCATCAGACGGCGGACCGTACGGATCGAGACCCCGAGCTTGCGCGCGACGACCTCGTCGGTGTGGCCGTCCTCGAGCATCCTGAGCAGGGCCAGCTCGCGCTCGCTGGGCCCGTCGCAGGGCAGCGCACAGGGCTCTCCGAGCGGGGTGGCGCGCTCCCAGGTCAGGTCGAACAGCTGGTTGAGCGCGGTGACGATGCTGGTGAGCCGGATGACGAACGCCCCCTGCTCGCTCGCGTCCGGCTTCACCGGGAGCACGGCCACGGAGCGGTCGCAGAGGATGAGGCGCATGGGCAGCGAGGGCATGGTCCGCGTCTGGCCCCCCTGCTGGGCGAACCAGGTGGCGTACTCGACCGTCGCGGGGTCCTTGCGCACGGTCTCCAGGTACACGGTCTGCATCCGCACGCCCCGCGCCAGGTTCTGCACGTCGAGGGGGCGCGACGCGTCCAGCGCCGCCTGGCTGAGCGCCGGCCCCGGCATGAACGCCCGCACCTCGGAGGTGGCCTCCCGGGCGAGCTGCGAGAGGCGCGAGCGCACCGCCTCCAGCCCCACGAGACGCTCGACGCCGGCCACGTCGTTCTGCACGCGCCGGGCGGTGTACTCCGACGTCAGCGCCGTCAGCATCGCCCGGTCCCGGGAGAGCTTGGCCCGGTGCTCGTCGAGCTCGGCTTCCATGACCTGGAGCAGGGGAAGGAGTCCGAGCTCGGGGCTGGCCGGCACGAGCGGTTCGGTTCCGGAGGTGGAACGCAGGAGCGAGAACCCGGTCAGCCGGTCGAGCGTCTCGCGGACCTCGGCTTCGTCCATGCCCAGATTCTGCGCGATGTCCCGCATATCCCAGTCGGGGTGGACGAGAAGTGCCCGATAAACGTCGCGGTCGCGATTCTCAAGGCCGATGCTCTCGAGCACTTACCTCTCCCCCTGTGGTCGTTCCTCAGCGGGATCACCCTGCCTCCCCCGAAGCGCGAGCACAGCATACCCGCCCGTATGTGCAGGTCAACAAGGGTATTCGTCCGCACTACGGGCCATTCACGCCCATTCACGGAGGTCGGGGGAATTCGCCCCCTTGTCAGGAAGGAGAACCGATCGCTTCAGCGAACACCCGGTACGCGTGCTCGTCGTAGAGGACGAACCGGATCTCCTCGACATCGGTCCGGGCGCCCCGCGCCGTCTCCACGGCGATCCGGGCACCGTCGTCCATGGGCCAGCCGTAGATCCCGGTGGAGATGGCGGGGAAGGCGACCGTGCGGGCCCCCAGCTCGTCGGCGACCCGCAGCGACTCCCGGTAGCAGGAGGCCAGGAGCTGCGAACGGTCCTCCGTGCGGGACCAGACCGGGCCGACGGTGTGGATGACGTGCTCCGCGGGGAGGCGGCCCGCGGTCGTGGCGACGGCCCGGCCGGTCGGCAGGCCCTTGCCGTAGTGGGAGCGGCGCAGGTCCTGGCAGGCGGCGAGGATCTCGGGGCCGCCGCGCCGGTGGATGGCGCCGTCCACGCCGCCGCCGCCGAGCAGCGAGGAGTTGGCGGCGTTGACCACCGCGTCCACTTCCTGTGCGGTGATGTCGCCCTGGACGAGGGTGATCCTGGCCATCACTGTCCCTTC
The DNA here is from genome assembly GCF_042884105.1 of Streptomyces sp. NPDC058157. Lineage (NCBI taxonomy): Bacteria > Bacillati > Actinomycetota > Actinomycetes > Kitasatosporales > Streptomycetaceae > Streptomyces > Streptomyces sp. NPDC058157. The sequence goes on along the minus strand of NZ_JBHVUQ010000003.1, from coordinate 58,765 downwards.
CTGAGGTGGCGCCAGACCGCCTTGGCGGCGTTGTGCCCGGACATGCCGTGCACGCCGGGGCCGGGCGGGGTCGCCGAGGAGCAGAGGAAGACCGCCGGGTGGGCGGTGGTGTACGGGGAGAGGGTGGCCTTCGGCCGCAGCAGCAGCCGGAGTCCGGCGGCGGAGCCGCAGGCGATGTCCCCGCCCACGTAGTTGGGGTTGCGGGCGGCGAGCTGGGGCGGTCCGGCGGTGGCGCGGGCCAGGACCAGGTCGCGGAAGCCCGGGGCGAAGCGCTCCAGTTGGCGCTCGACCGCCTCGGTGAGGTCGCCGTCCCAGCCCGCCGGGACGTGCCCGTACGCCCAGAAGACGTGCTTGCCCTCCGGCGCCCGGCCGGGGTCGACCAGGCTGGGCTGGGCGGTGATCAGGAAGGGGTTGCGCGGGGGGCGGCCGCCCGTGGCCAGTTGGAGGGCGGCGTCGATGTCGCGGCTGCCGGGCCCGATCTGGACGGTGCCGGCCCGGCGGGGGGCCTCGGCGGTCCAGGGGACGGGGCCGTCCAGGGCGTAGTCGAGCTTGAAGGCGGCGGCCCCGTACCGGTAGCCGTCGTAGGCCCGGCCCAGTCGGGCGATCCGGGCCAGCGCGGTCGGGGAGGTGTCGAAGACGTACGCGCGGGCGGGCGGGAGGTCGTCGAGCCGTTTGACCTCGAAGCCGGTGTGGACGGCGCCGCCGAGGTCGGCGAGGTAGCCGGCCAGGGCGTCGGAGACCGACTGCGAGCCGCCGCGCGCCACCGGCCAGCCGCCCGCATGCGCGGCCAGCGCGAAGACCAGGCCGACGGCGCCGGTGCCGATCCCGCCGAGCGGGGCGATGACGTGCGCGACGAGCCCGGCGAACAGGGCCCGGGCCCGGTCGTCGTGGAAGCGGCGCATCAGCCACGTGGAGGGCGGCAGGCCGGTGAGGCCGAAGCGGGCGAGGAGGAGCGGGTCCCGGGGCAGGGCGGTGTTCGGCAGGGACATGAAGTCCCGTGCGAGGGTGTCCCAGTGGCCGAGGTACGGCTCCACCAGACGCCGGTACGCGCCCGCGTCCCGGGGCCCGAGGGAGGCCGCCGTCTCCGCGACGGAACGGGAGAGGACGGCGGCCGTGCCGTCGTCGAAGGGGTGCGCCATGGGCAGCGGGGCGTGCAGCCACTCCAGCCCGTACCGCTTCAGCGGCATCGTCTTGAACACCGGGGATCCGGCGCCCAGCGGGTGCACCGCCGAGCAGGGGTCGTGGCGGAAGCCGGGGAGGGTGAGCTCCTCGGTGCGGGCCCCGCCGCCGACCGACCCGGCGGCCTCGAACACGGCCACCGAGTGGCCCCGGCGGGCCAGTTCGACCGCGGCCGTCAGCCCGTTGGGCCCCGCCCCCACCACGACTGCGTCGAGAATCGACGGCACTGAGAGCTCCTTCGTCCGACGTCGGCCACTGCCCCCAGCCTAGGCCCTGTCGTCAAAGTCCCGCCGTCGCCCGGAGGGCGGCCCCGCGGCGTCTGGTGCGTGCTCTCGGCGCGCCGGGCGTAAGACCTCGTACTGGACGTACTTGGTCTGGCGCCCGGTGCGGCGAGAGTGCGTGCCAGGCGTCGCGGGGCAGGCGGGACTTTGACGACAGGGCCTAAGGGGTGGGGCCGGAGGGCTTCTCAGTCCTCGCCGCGCAGCAGTTCGCGGACGCGGAGCGTGGTGGCCTCGTCACGTCCCACCGCGAACGGCAGGGCGTTGTCCCGGTCGATCCGGAACGGGACCCGGTCGACGGTGCTCTGCGCGCCCCCCGCCTCCGCCACCAGCAGCAGCCCGGCCGCGTGGTCCCAGGCCGAGGGCCAGGTGAAGGCCAGCGCGTCCATCTCGCCGCGCGCCACCCTCAGGTACTCCAGGCCCGCCGAGCCGCAGGGCCGCGCCGCGACTCCGGGCACGTCGAGCCGGGCGAGGTGGCGCCGGTCCTCTTCGGAGGTGTACAGCGGGTGGGCGGTCGCCACCCGCAGGTCGGCGCCGGGCTCGGGCGAACCGCTGTGGATCCGCTCGCCGTTGGCGTACGCGCCCTGCCCCCGCACGGCGGTGGCCAGCAGGTCCAGGGCCGGGGCGTAGGTCCAGGAGGCGAGGATCTCGCCGTGCTGCGCGAGGGCGACGAGGGTGCAGAAGTGCGGGTCGCCCGCCACGAACTGCCGGGTGCCGTCGACCGGGTCGACGATCCACACGGGCGCGTCGCCGCGCAGTGCCGTGTAGACCTCCGGGTCGGCGTGCACGGCCTCCTCGCCGACGACGGCGGAGCCGGGCAGCAGCCGGGTCAGCGCGGCCGTGAGGTGCTCCTCGGCCTTGCGGTCCGCGACGGTCACCAGGTCGTGCGGGCCGTTCTTCTCGTCGACCTCGTGCTGGGCGAGCTGCCGGAACCGCGGCATGATCTCGACCGCCGCCGCCTTGCGGACGGCCTCTTCCACGTCGGACAGGCCCTGGGCCAGGAACTCATCGATCATGCCCTCCATCACATCATGGCGGGCCGGACACCGGGTGACGGGGAGGTGAACCCGTCCGGCAGGACACCGCCCGGAGCCGGGGCTAGCCTGGGAGCGGGGTCGTCCGTGCGGGGAGAGAGGCGGCGGGCTCATGAGGGGACGCGCCAGGAACGCCGTGGCGGTCGCCACGATGGTGGTACTGGGAACGGGCAGCGCCGGGGTGGCCTTCGCCGACGACCTGTCGCCCAAGGAGATCTACGCGCGCGCGGCGCCCGCGACGGTGCACATCATCGGGACAATGGGGTCGGGGACCGGGTTCGTCTACGACGCCGAGAAGGGGCTCATCGTCACCAACGCCCACGTGGTGCTGGACGAGCCCTCCCTGCGGGTCGGCGTCGGCGACCGGGCCCCGGTGGCGGCCCGCCTGCTGGGGATCGACCCGTGCGAGGACGTGGCGGTGCTGACGTTCTCCAACCCCCAGCCGGACCTCAAGGCACTGAAGTTCGCCGACAGCAAGAAGGTCTCCTTCGCCGACAACGTCACGGCCCTCGGCTACCCCGCGTCGATCGAGGCGCAGGGCTCGCAGACGCCGGTGTTCACGACCGGCGCGGTGCAGAACCCCGACGTGAAGGACTCCACCCCGGACCCGGACCTGCCGCGCTACCCCGAGACCATCCAGCACTCCGCCACCATCAACCCCGGCAATTCCGGGGGCCCGTTGCTCAACGGCAGGGCCGAGGTGGTCGGCATCAACACCCTCTCCCTCACCGGCGGGGGCGTGCAGGGGCAGTACTACGCCATCAGCAGCGACCACGTCCGGCCCCTGCTCGACCAGTTGGCCGCCGGCGACGTCAAGAACGACCCCGGCTGGCAGCTGGTGTCACTGCGGAACCCGGACCTGGCGGACTACTTCCCCGAGGAGGACGCCCCGAAGGTCGAGGCCACCCAGAAGCAGTTCAAGGGCCAGGACGGCATGGTGGTGACCTACTCCCGGACCAACTCCCCGGCCGACAAGGCGAAGCTGGAGCCGGGCGACGTGATCACCGGCCTGAAGGACACCACCGTCGCCTCGTACGCGGACGTCTGCGACGTACTCCAGTCGGCCGCCCCCGGCGAGACGCTCCCGGTGACGGGCGTGTACTCCCCCATCACGGCGAACGGCAAGGACATCAAGGCCGGCGAGGAGTGGACCACCGACCTGGTGGTGGCCAAGGCCAAGTAGGGCGCGGCCGAAGGGGGTCAGTCGTGGGCGGGGCCCTCCAGGTTCTTGGTGAACCACTGGAGGGCGTCCGGGATCATCTTCTTGAAGTCCGAGGTCAGGTGCTTGCCGCCGGGCTGCTCGTAGTACTCGACGGCGACCGGCGGGGCCGCCTTGGCCATCCAGGCCTTGACCACGCCCTTCTCGTACGGGTCGGCACCGCCGGCCGTGACCAGCATCTTCACGTCGGCCTTGCCCTGGGTGACCAGCTGGTCGGGGTTGTTGGCGGCCTTCTCCGCTTCGTGGCCCTGCCACAGGCGCGAGTCCGGGGTGAAGTAGCCGTCGATCGGCACCGCGGCCCTGTAGACGTCCGGGTACTGCAGGGCGAGCTTGGCGCTGCAGAACCCGCCCGTGGAGGCGCCCATGACGCCCCAGCTGTCGCGGCCCTTGAGGGTGCGGAAATGGGCGCGGACCCAGTCCGGTATGTCCTGGCTCATCCAGGTCGCCATCTTGGGCTGGCCGGGGATGTCCGAACAGTCCAGCGCCCTCTTCTCGTCGCCGCTGAAGTTCTGCACCGGCATGACCATGATGAACGGATGGGCCTTGCCCGCCTTGGCCAGCCGCGCGTTCTCCTCCTGGATCGGAAGCTCGCTGCCGGCCCAGGTGTTGTAGCCGTTGCTCTGACCCCCCGCGAACAGGGTCAGCACCGGAAAGCCGGTCGTGGCGTACTGGGGGTCGTTGTACTCGGGAGGGAGCCAGACCCAGACCTGTCCGGTCACCCCGGACTTCGGGCCGGTCAGTCTGATCACCGATATCGGGCCGGCCGCGGTCTCCCGGGCCTTGGTCATGGCGGGGGCCGGGCCGGTCGGCATCCGCACCTTCCCGTCGGGCGAGGGGGAGGCGGCCGCGGCGGGACTGTTCGCCGCCGCCGGGGTCTTTCTCCCCTTCTCGCCCTGGGGACCGCCACAGCCCGCGAGCGAAGCGGCCAGTACCGCCACGGCGACGCCGGTCATGACGGCATGCGAACGGGAAGGCTGTCCGAACACGGCGAGATCTCTCCAAAGCGCTGGGCGTGACGCCCGTACGGAATCGCACCTACAGCAGCTTTGCGACAGGGGCCGCGATGGGCAGGTTGCGTGTGCCGTGGCATATTAGCCCGGCCGTTCCGGGTTGCCGGACATGCCCTCCCCGGTCGTCATCCGGCGAATGCCGGGATGATGCCCGCGCCGTACGCGTCGATGGTCGCCTCCCTCGCGTCGTGCATGGCGTAGACGGCGAACTGGTCGACGCCCAGGTCGCGCAGGGCGCGCAGCTTCTCGATGTGGGCCTCGGGCGGGCCCAGGAGGCAGAAGCGGTCGACGATCTCGTCCGGGACGAAGTCCGTGGAGGGGTTTCCGGCGCGGCCGTGGTGGCTGTAGTCGTAGCCCTGGCGGGCCTTGATGTACTCGGTGAGTTCGTCCGGGACCATGCCCGAGTGCTCGCCGTAGCGTGAGACCAGGTCGGCGACGTGGTTGCCGACCATGCCGCCGAACCAGCGGCACTGGTCGCGGGCGTGGGCCAGGGCGGCCGGGGAGTCGTCGGCGGTGACGTAGGCGGGGGCCGCGACGCAGATGGTGACCGAGGCCGGGTCGCGGCCCGCCTCGGTGGCGGCCTGGCGGACGGCCTTGACCATCCATTCCGTGAGGAAGGGGTCGGCGAGCTGGAGGATGAAGCCGTCGGCCTTCTGCCCGGTCAGGGCGAGGGCCTTCGGGCCGTACGCCGCCATCCAGACGGGGAGCCTGCCGTCCTTGATCCACGGGATGCGCAGCGGCTTGCCGTCGACCTCGGCCTCTCGGCCTTCGGCCAGGTCGCGGATGACCTCGATGGCCTCGCCGAGGCGGGCCAGGGTGTTGGGGGCGCGGCCGGCGACCCGCATCGCCGAGTCGCCGCGGCCGATGCCGCAGACGGTGCGGTTGCCGTACATGTCGTTGAGGGTGGCGAAGGTGGAGGCGGTGACCTCCCAGGTGCGGGTGCCCGGGTTGGTGACCATCGGGCCGACGTGGAGCTTCCGCGTGTTGGCGAGGATCTGACTGTAGATGACGAACGGTTCCTGCCACAGGACGGCGGAGTCGAAGGTCCAGCCGTAGCGGAAGCCGTTGCGTTCGGCCCGCTTCATCAGGCTGATCACCTGCGAGGCGGGCGGGTCGGTTTGCAGGACGAGGCCGAAGTCCATGCGGGGACTCTCCTTACAGGTACTGGCAGGTGGAGCGGTGGACGAAGGCCCCGTGGCCGGCCCGGCCGGTGTACTCGCGGCGGTCGATGACGAGTTCGCCCCGGGAGAGGACCGTGTCGACGCGTCCGGTGATCCGCCTGCCCTCGTACGCCGAGTAGTCCACGTTCATGTGGTGGGTCTCGGCGGAGATGACCTGCTCGGCGTGCGGATCGTAGAGGACGATGTCGGCGTCGGAGCCCGGCGCGATGGTGCCCTTCTGCGGGTAGAGGCCGAACATCCGGGCCGGGGTCGCGCAGCCGATCTCGATCCAGCGGCGGCGGCTGATGTGCCCGTCCAGGACGGCCTGGTGGAGGAGGTCCATGCGGTTCTCCACGCCGGGGAGACCGTTGGGGATCTTGGAGAAGTCGCCCCGGCCCAGTTCCTTCTGGCCGCGGAAGCAGAACGGGCAGTGGTCGGTGGAGACCACCTGGAGGTCGTTGGTGCGCAGGCCCCGCCAGAGGGCCGCCTGGTGCTCGCGGGGGCGCAGCGGGGTGGAGCAGACGTACTTGGCGCCCTGGAAGTCCGGCTCCGCCAGGTTGTCGGTGGACAGGAAGAGGTACTGGGGGCAGGTCTCGCCGAAGACCGGCAGGCCCTTGTCGCGGGCGGCGGCGAGTTCCGCGACGGCCTCCTCGGCCGAGACGTGGACCACGTAGAGCGGGGAGCCGGCGACCCGGGCGAGCTGGATCGCCCGGTGGGTGGCCTCGGCCTCCAGGAGCACCTTGCGGACCTCGCCGTGGTGGCGGGGGTCGGTTTCGCCGCGGGCCAGGGCCTGTTCGACGAGGACGTCGATGGCGATGCCGTTCTCGGCGTGCATCATGATCAGCCCGCCGTTGCCGGAAGCCCGCTGCATGGCGCGCAGGATCTGTCCGTCGTCGCTGTAGAAGACGCCCGGGTAGGCCATGAACAGCTTGAAGGAGGTGACGCCCTCGCCGACGAGGTGGTCCATCTCCTTCAGGGTGTGCTCGTTGACGTCCGAGAGGATCATGTGGAAGGCGTAGTCGATCGCGCAGTTGCCGTCGGCCTTGTCGTACCAGGTGTCGAGTCCCTCGCGCAGGGAGCGGCCCACGCTCTGGACGGCGAAGTCGACGATCGTGGTCGTGCCGCCCCAGGCCGCGGCGCGCGTGCCGGTCTCGAAGGTGTCGGAGGCGGAGGTGCCGCCGAAGGGCAGCTCCATGTGGGTGTGCGCGTCGACCCCGCCCGGGATGACGTACTTGCCGCTCGCGTCGATCGTGCGGTCGGCCGTCCAGGCCCCGGCGGCGGCCGAGCCGGTGGCGGCGAGGGCCGCCACACGGCCGTCCTCGACGAGGACGTCCGCGTGGAGCTCGTCGGCGGCGGTGACGACCAGGCCGCCTCTGATCAGGGTGCGGATGCTCATTCGGTCCCCCTACTCGATGCTGCGGAGCGCCTGTCCGAGGATCTCGGCCCCCTCTTCCGCCTCGGCGACGGTGAGGGAGAGCGGCGGCGCGATGCGCAGCACGCTGGTGTCGTGCCCGCCGCCCTTGCCGATGAGCAGGCCGCCCGCGCGGGCCGCCTCCAGGACGGCGGCGGCCGCCTGCGGGTCGGCGCGGTCGGTGCCGGGCTCGGTGAGCTCCAGTCCGGCCATCAGGCCCCGGCCGCGGACCTCCCGCACGGCGGGTGACGTGGCGGCGATGGCGCGCAGCCGCTCCAGGAGGAGGCCGCCGACGCGGCGGGCGTTGCCCTGGAGGTCGTGGTCCAGGAGGTAGGCGAGGTTGGCGAGGCCGGCGGCCATCGTCACCGGGGAACCGCCGAAGGTGGAGATGGAGTTGGCGTCGAGGCAGTTCATCACCTCGGCGCGGGCGACGACACCGCCGATGGACATGCCGTTGCCGATGCCCTTGGCGAAGGTGAGCATGTCCGGGGGGCCGCTGCTCGCATGGGCCTGCCAGCCCCAGAAGTTGTCGCCGGTGCGGCCCCAGCCGGTCTGCACCTCGTCGCTGATCCAGAGGATGCCGTGCCGGTTGAGGACCTCGCGGAAGGCCCCGTAGAGGCCGTCCGGGGGTGAGGTGAACCCGCCGACGCCCTGGACGGGTTCGGCGATGAGAGCGGCCACTCCCCCGCGGGCCTGGCCGAGCACGTCCTCGAGGTCGGCGACGGCCGCGGCGGTGAAGGCGGCGTCGTCGAGGGCGGCGAAGGGGCCGCGGGTGCGGACGGCGCCGTGGACGTAGTACGTCTGGAGCGGGGAGAGGCTGGTCGGGGACCAGCCGCGGTTGCCGGTGATGCCGACGGTGGAGAAGGACCGGCCGTGGTAGCTGTTGCGCATCGCCAGGATCTGGTTGGAGCGGCGGTAGGTGGTGGCGAGGAGCAGGGCGGCGTCGTTGGCCTCGGTGCCGGAGGTGGTGAAGAAGACCCGGGCGTCGGGGATGCCGGACAGGGCGGCGATCCGTTCGGCCAGCTCGATCATGGGCCGGTTGAGGTAGAGGGTGGAGGAGTGGATGATCCGCCCGGCCTGCTCGGAGACGGCCTTGGTGACCTCGGGCAGGGCGTGGGCGGTCATGGTGGTGAGGATGCCGCCGAAGAAGTCGAGGTACCGGTTGCCGTCGGCGTCCCAGACGTGGCGGCCCTCGCCGTGGGTGAGTTCGATGGGGCGGTCGTAGTAGAGCGCGAGCCAGTCGGGCAGGACGGTGCGGTGGCGGCTGTGCAGGGGGGTGGGGTTGGTCACGGCTGAACGAGCCCTCCGTAGGCGTCGGGGCGGCGGTCGCGGTAGAAGGCCCACTGGTCGCGGACCTCCTTGATCAGGTCGAAGTCGAGGTCGCGGACGAGGAGTTCCTCCTCCTTGTCGCTGGCGACCTCGCCGACGAACTGGCCGCGGGGGTCGACGAAGTAGCTGGTGCCGTAGAAGTCGTTGTCGCCGTACTCCTCCTGGCCGACCCGGTTGATGGCGGCGACGAAGTACTCGTTGGCGACGGCGGACGCCGGCTGTTCCAGCTGCCACAGGTAGGCGGACAGGCCGCGGGAGGTGGCGGACGGGTTGTAGACCAGCTGGGCCCCGGCCAGGCCGAGTTGGCGCCAGCCCTCGGGGAAGTGGCGGTCGTAGCAGATGTAGACGCCGACGCGGCCGACGGCGGTGTCGAAGACCGGCCAGCCGAGGTTGCCGGGGCGGAAGTAGTACTTCTCCCAGAAGCCCTTGACCTGCGGGATGTGGTGCTTGCGGTACTTGCCGAGGTAGCTGCCGTCGGCGTCGATGACGGCGGCGGTGTTGTAGTAGAAGCCCTCGCTCTCCTTCTCGAAGACCGGGACGACGATCACCATCCCGGTCTCGCGGGCCAGCTCCTGCATCCGGCGGACGGTGGGGCCATCCGGGACGGGCTCGGCCCAGCGGTAGTGCTCGGGCTCCTGGACCTGGCAGAAGTAGGGGGCGTTGAACACCTCCTGGAAGCCGATGATCCGCGCGCCCTGGGCGGCCGCCCTGCGGGCGTGCTCCTCGTGCTTGGCGATCATCGACTCGGTGTCTCCGGTCCAGGTGGCCTGGACGAGTGCGGCGCGGACGACTTGGGCCATGGGCTGCTCCTCGCGACGGTACCGCCGACTTCTACGCACGTAGACGGTGTGCGTAGGGAGTCGAAGGTAGGCCCCGGCTCAGCGTGGGGCAAGAGCGCCGTGCGCGGTTGGAGTAGTCGATCAAGTTACGTCGCCGGGCGGTCGTTCGTGGTTGTTTGCGGTCACCCGATGGACGTTTGACGCGGGTCGGATCAGCCGGATCCGGCGGTGCGCATACGGCCGTAGGCGTACACGCAGCCGGCCAGCGCGAGGTCGGACAGCAGCATGAAGCCGATGGCGTACGAGGACTGGGCGCTGTAGACGGCGCCCATCACCAGCGGCGGGACGAAGCCGCCCAGGCCGCCCACGGCGCCCACGATGCCGGTCACGCTGCCGACCTGCGGTTCGGGAGTGACCCGCGAGACGAGGGCGAACACGGCGCCGCCGGCCGTTCCCAGTCCCGCGGCCATCAGCAGCAGGCAGACCGTGGCGGTGGGCGCCAGCGGCGGGTCGAAGGCCTGCAGGACCGCGAGGACGGCCACCGCGCCCAGCGCCCAGGCCGTCACCACCGCCGGGTGGACCCGGTCCGCCAGCCAGCCGCCGATCGGCCGGAACACCACGGTGACCAGGGCGAATCCGGCCGCCTTGGTGCCGGCGTCGGTCGGGCTGAGGCCGTACCAGGTCTTGAGGTAGGTCGGCAGGTACACCCCGAACGCCACGATCCCGCCGAAGCCGATCGCGTACAGGGCCGACAGTTCCCACGTCACCCGCAGCCGCCCGGCGGCGGCCAGCCGGGCGGCCAGGGGGGAGGTCGGTACGGGCCGTCCGGGCCGGTCGCGCAGCAGGAGGGCGGCGAGCAGGGCGTACCCGGCCAGGGCGGCGGCAAGGACGAGGAACGGCAGGTCCTCGCCGTGCCGGTACAGCCGCGGGGTGAAGTAGCCCGACAGGGCGACGCCGCCCATGCCCATGCCGAAGACGCCGAGGGCCGCGCCGCGGTGGCGGGGCGGGAACCAGGAGTTGACGAGGGGGACCCCGATGGCGAAGGTCGTGCCGCCCAGACCCAGGAGGAAGCCGACCGCGAGCAGGGCCCCGTACGAGCCCTTCGCGGGGACGAGCAGCAGGACGGGCACGATGGTCAGGGCGCTGACCAGCGGGAACATCCGCCGGGCGCCGAACCGGTCGGTCAGGGCCCCGACCGGCACCCGGCCGACGGAGCCGACCAGGACGGGCACGGCGACCAGCACGGACTGGGCGAAGGAACTCATGTGCAGCCGCTCGTCGAGATCGCTCGCCAGCGGGGCGACGAGGTCCCAGGCCCAGAAGGTGAGGGTGAACCCGACGGTGGCGACGGCGAGGTTGAGCCAGGCGGCGGACGAGGGCCGCTCCGCCCCGGCGCCCGGACCGGCGTCCGGACCGGGCGCGACGGCCGTCGCGGGGGCGGGGGGCCCGCCGCCCGTCATGGCGGGGACCCCCGTGTCGTCGTGACCGGCCATCGGCACGCTCCCAGGCCCGCCCGCGGGCATCGGGCGGGCCCGCGCGGCCCGCGGAGTGCGGTGACGCCACCCATGATCGGCGTCGGCGGGCGGGGGCGCATCTCGGGCCCGCCCCCTCGCGGGTGCCGCTCAGGCCGCCGTCAGGCCGACCGCGCGCAGGGCGTGGACGAGGTCGCGGTGGCGGTGGGCGGAGAGGGCGCGGGCGGCCCGGAGCAGGCGCGGAGTGAGCCGGTGCGGGTCGTGACGGGCCAGGGCGGCGCTCTCGTCGGCGGTGCGCAGCCGCACGTAGGCCTCCAGCAGGGCCCGGGTCTCGCGGTCGTGGCCGGCCTCGCCGAGGGCGAGGGCGGTCGCAGCGACCTCGGCGGCGGGGCGGGCCACGCCCTGGCGCAGCAGCCGGGCCGCATCGTCCTCCCGGCCGGCCTCCCCCAGGGCCCCGGCGGCCGCGGCGAGCCGGTCGGGCGGGAGCGAGGCGGTCTCCCACAGGAGGGTGGCCCAGTCGGCGGCCAGCCCGGCGTGCCCGAGCTCCTCGGCGAGGCCGGGCAGCTCCCCCGCGGGCCACAGGGCCGCCTCGCACAGCAGCGCGTGCGCCTCGCCGCTGCGCCCCTGGGCCCGCAGCGTGAGCAACCCGGCCACGAAGGCCCCCCGAGCGACCCCGCCGGGCACGGCCCCGGCAGGGTCGGCGCCGGTGGGCGCGGCCCACGCGGGTGCGGTGGCGGCCGGGGCCGACGCGGTGGGGCCGGGGGGACGGGGTTGCCGGCGGGGGTCGGGCAGGCGGTCGCGCTGGCGGGGGACGGCCGGGAGGGGGACGGCCGAGAGGCGGGCCTGGAGGTCCGCCTGGCGGGACGCCGCCCGGACGGCGTCGTCGTGGGTCCACGCCAGTTCGCGGGACAGGGTCTCCGCCTGCGCCGGGTCGGCCGTCGCGTCGAGCCGGGCGGTCAGGGTCCGCAGGGCCTCCTCCGTGGCGGCCCGCTGTGCGGCGGCCGCGGCCAGCAGGGTCCGCAGCTCCCGCGCCCCCTCGGGCCGGGCGTCCCACGCGGCGACGGCGGCGGCCCGCAGCCCCTGCGCGTACGCCGCTTCCCGCGCGGCGGCGGCCGGCTCCCCCGGCAGGTCCAGCAGGAGGGATTCCAGTACGTCCCAGGGCGCTACCGCGACCCCGTCGAGGCAGGCCCGCATCCCCTCCGGGTCCCGCCGCAGGAACTCCCCGTACCATCCGCTCCCGGGGTCCAGCCTCCGCGTCAACTCCCTTAAATATTGCGTGAGTTGACCGATCACCAGCGCAGTCGGCGTCTCCATCCCCGCATTGCACCGCACCAGCGTTACGGGCGCGCTACGGGAGCCTCAAACCTTGACGGCGAGCCCGCGTCCGCCGGAGTGGAGCAGGCGGCGGCCAGCAGGCCGGCCGCGAGGACGGCACCCAGGAGCGCGAGACCGAGCCGCTTGGACGAGTTCATGGTCGACACGCCTTCACCCTGCCCCGGACCGGGCCGCGCCGATCACCCGTTGCGCCGTCCGGCCGCCGGAGACGACCCCCGAGGGGCCCGGAGGGTCGCGGCGTCAGGCGGGTACCAGCGCGCAGCGGCGGATGACCTCGTCCAGCGAGAGGCCCAGGGTCCCGGCCAGGGCCGCCACCGTGAAGAAGGCGGGGGTCGGCGCCCGGCCCGTCTCGATCTTGCGCAGGGTCTCGGGCGAGAGGCCGGCTCCGGCGGCGACCTCGACCATGCTGCGGCCGCCGCGCGCCTCGCGCAGCAGCGCGCCCAGCCGTTCGCCGCGCTCGCGTTCTTCAGGGGTCAGGGGGGTTCGCACCATGCCCCCATCCTACCCCGCGCGCCGATAACTATCCCGTTAAACTTATACCGGTATAGTTATCGGCATGGTGAAGCTCAAAACGGATGAAGCGATCGACGAGATGCGTGCCGCCGGCCGGGTGGTCGCGCACGCCCTGACAGCCGTACGGGAGGCGGCCCGCGTCGGGGTGTCCCTGCTGGAGCTGGACGCGGTGGCCCGAGCGGTCCTGCGCGAGGCGCGGGCCACCTCCCCCTTCCTCGGCTACCGCCCCCACTTCGCGCCGGTGCCCTTCCCGGCGGTGGTCTGCGCCTCGGTGAACGACGCCGTCGTGCACGGCATCCCCGACGGCTACCGGCTGCGCGACGGCGACCTGGTCAGCATCGACTGCGGGGCCCGGCTGCGCGGCTGGTGCGGCGACGCGGCCGTCAGCTTCACCGTCGGCCGGGCCCGCCCCGCCGACCTGCGGCTGATCGCCACCGCCGAGGCGGCCCTCGCGGCCGGTATCGCCGCCGCCGTCCCCGGCAACCGGATCGGCGACATCGCGCACGCGGTGGGCAGCGTCTGCCGTGCCGCCGGCTACGGCATCCCGGAGGGCTTCGGCGGGCACGGCGTGGGCCGGAGCATGCACGAGGACCCGGGCGTCCCCAACGAGGGCCCGCCGGGGCACGGCATGCGGCTGCGCCCCGGCATGGTCCTGGCGATCGAGCCGATGCTGATCGCGGGCGGCGGGGACGACTACGTCTGCGACCCCGACGGCTGGACCCTGCGCACCACCGACGGCTCCCGCGCCGCGCACGTGGAGCACACGGTCGCGATCACCGCCGGCGGGCCCAGGATCCTGACGGCGCTCTAGTGGCTACGGCCTCCCCTGCGGGTGGACGACCATCGCCGAGCCGCCGCCCCGCCGGGTGGTCTCGGCGGCCGCCAGCCAGCGGCCGTCCGGCAGCCGCTGGACGCCGGTCGCGGCGCCGATCTCCGGGTTCTGCCGGAACGCCTGCCCCAGGCCCTCCAGTTCGGTGCGCAGCGGACTGTTCCACAGCGCCGGTTCCAGCTCGGTCGTCGTCTGGTTGCGCTGGCTGGCGCGCGGCGCCTTGATCGCGTCGACCAGGGGCAGGCCCCGGTCCAAGTGGCCGATCAGGGTCTGCAGGACGGTGGTGATGATGGTCGCGCCGCCCGGGGAGCCCACGGCCAGGACCGGGCGGCCGTGCTCCAGGACGATGGTCGGGGACATGGACGAGCGCGGCCGCTTGCCCGGGCCGGGCAGGTTGGGGTCCGGGACGCCGGGGGCGGCCGGGGCGAAGGAGAAGTCGGTCAGCTCGTTGTTGAGCAGGAAGCCGCGCCCGGGGACCGTGATGGCGCTGCCGCCCGTGGACTCGATGGTCAGGGTGTACGAGACCACGTTGCCCCAGCGGTCGGCGACCGTCAGGTGCGTGGTGTTCTCCCCCTCGTAGGTGGTCGGGGCGGCCTGCCCGGTGCCGCCGCAGGCCGCCGGGTGACGCGGGTCGCCGGGGGCCAGCGGGCTGGTCAGGGTCGCGTCCGGCCGGATGAGGCAGGAGCGCGAGTCGGCGAACCGCTGGGAGAGCAGCTCGCGGGTCGGCACGTCCTGGGCGGCCGGGTCGCCGACCCAGCGCCCCCGGTCGGCGAAGGAGATCCGGGAGGCCTCGATGAACCGGTGCAGGTACTGGGCCTCGGAGAGCTTCGAGAGGTCGGTGCGCTCCAGGATGTTCAACGCCTCGCCGACGGTGGTGCCGCCGGAGGAGGAGGGCGCCATGCTGTAGACGTCCAGGCCGCGGTAGTTCACCTGGGTCGGGGCCTGCCGCTTCGTCCCGTACGCCCGCAGGTCGGCGGCGGTCAGGTCGCCGGAGCGGACCTTGCGGGTGGCGGCCGGGTCGACGGGGGGCTTGCGCACGGCCTGGACGATGTCGTCGGCGATCGGGCCCCGGTAGAGCGCCCCGGTGCCCTTGCGGGCGAGTTCGGCGTAGGTGGCGGCGAGGTCGGGGTTCTTGAACGTGGAGCCCACGACCGGGAGTTGCCCGCCGGGCAGGAACAGCTCGCGGGTGGCGGGGAAGTCCTTGAACCGGTCCTGGTTGGCCTGGGTCTGGGCCCGGAAGGTGGCGTCGACGGTGAAGCCGTCACGGGCCAGCTTCTCGGCCGGGCGCAGGAGTTGGGAGAGCGGCTTGCTGCCCCAGGCGTCGAGGGCGGTCTTCCAGGTGGCGGGGGTGCCGGGAACGCCGACACTGCGGCCGCTGGTCTGGCCCTCCTCGAAGGGGATGGGGACGCCGTTCTCCTGGAACAGGGTCGCGGTGGCCGTGGCGGGCGCGGTCTCGCGGCCGTCGATCGTCTGCACCCGGCGGGAGGCGGCGTCGTAGTAGACGAGGTACCCGCCGCCGCCCACGCCGGCCGAATAGGGTTCGGTGACCCCGAGCGCGGCGGCGGTGGCGACGGCCGCGTCCACGGCGTTGCCCCCGGCCCGCAGGACGGCGATCCCGGCCGCCGAGGCGTCGGCGTCGACACTGGCGACGGCCCCGCCGTAGCCGACGGCCACCGGCACCTTGGCCGGCGCGGCCTCCGCCGAGGGCGGGGCGGCGGCTCCGGTGGAGACGAGCGCCCCGGCGAGGGCTGCGAACGCTAACTGACGTGCTGCGGAAGCGCGCATCCGGTTCCTCCAGTCGACTGCCTGTCAGACCATGGACCGGCAGCCTAGCTTCGCCGCACCCTCCGCGTCATGGAGGCGGTCCGGCCGCTACCATCCGCCGCATGAACGACGACGTGCGCAACATCGTGCTCGGAGTGGTGGCGACCGCCATCAGCGGCGGCTCCGGCTGGTTCACCCGTACGTACCTGTGGCGCAGGGCGCTGCGCCGCAAGCAGGCCTTCTTCGGGCTGCCGGCCGGCTCGGACTGCCTGTTCGTGGTCAACCGGCAGATGGGCGGCACGGAATCCTCCCTGCACCGCAGCGACGCCTTCGCCCTGCTGGAGATATCGGCCCTGATCAAGGACTGCGGGGCGACGGTGCGGATCGTCACGCACGAGGCCCGCCAGGGATTCGGGGAGCGCGCCGAGTTCTGTGTCGGCGGCCCCGCGTCCAACTCCCGTACGGTGGCGCACCTGCAGTCGATGCTCCCCGGGGTGCGGGTCGACCTCTCCGCCGAACCGGGGCCGGCACACCGGGGGTCGATCAGCGTCGGCGGGGAGACCTACCGGTGGGAGCCCGGCCTGGTCGAGCACGTGCTGCTGGCTCGGCTGACGACGGACCAGGGCGCGCGGCCCGTGTTCCTGCTGTCGGGGCAGACCGCCAACAGCAACCAGGCCGCGGCCCGTTACCTGGCCCGCCACCACGAGAAGCTGGCCCGCACCCACCGCAACGCGCCGTTCTGCCTCATGCTGAAGGTGGTCAACTCCGATGCATACGGCCCGGACGTGACGGAGCTGGTCGCGGACGTCACCGCGGCGGCCCGGACACCCGTAGCGGCAGCCGCGTGATCCCGTTGATGAAGTTGGAGACCAGCCGGCGCGGCTCCCCGGCGAGTTCGGGCGCGGGCATGGCCGCGAGCCACTCCTCGTAGAGGGTGCGCAGCTGGAGCCGGGCGAAGTGGGCGCCCAGGCAGACGTGCGGGCCGTCGCCGAAGGAGACGTGCGGGTTCGGGGAGCGGCCGAGGTCCAGGCGGTGCGGGTCGGTGAAGACGCGTTCGTCGTGGTTGGCGGAGGCGTGGAAGACCACCACCTTGTCCCCGGCGCGGATCCGGGTCCCGGCGAGCTCGGTGTCCCGGGCGGCGGTGCGGCGGAAGCTGAGCACCGGCGGGTGGACGCGCAGCAGTTCCTCGACGGCCCGGTCGACCGGGACGCCGCCCTCGGCGAGGGTGCGGTAGGCGCCGGGGTCGCGGGCCAGGGCGAGGAGGCCGCCGGGGGCGGCGCTGCGGACGGTGTCGTTCCCGGCGACGGTCAGCAGGAAGAAGAACATCTCCAGTTCGGCGGGGTCGAGTCCGCCTCGGGCGAGGGCGGTCATCACGTCGTCGCCGGGGTGGCGGAGCTTGTGCGCGGCGAGTTCGCGGGCGTAGCCGAACATCTCGCCGAGCAGGGCCGGCGAGCGGGGGTTGAGCGGTCTGCCGTCGGGGCCGAGGAGCGGGGCGGGGGCGTCCTCGGGGTCCTGGTAGCCGATGACGCGTACGGTCCACTCCAGCAGCAGGCCCCGGTCGGCGGCCGGGACGCCCAGCAGGTCGGTGAGGTTCAGCAGGGCGTACTCGTCGGTGACGGCGCGGACCAGGTCGGCGGAGCCGTCCTCGGCCCCGTCCCGGGCGGCGGCCAGGAGCGTACGGGCGCGCTCGCGGACCCGGGCGCCGAAGGCGTCGACCCGGGCGGGGGTGAAGGCCCGGGAGACCAGGCGGCGCAGCCGGCCGTGCTGCGGAGGGTCCTGGTTGAGCATGGTGCGGCGCAGGAAGGGCAGGTCGGCGGGGTCGGGGTCGCGGATCTGGGTGGCGCCGAGCCAGGAGGAGTACGCGGTGTGGTCGCGCAGGACGCGGACGACGTCGGCGTGCCGGGTGACGGCCCGGAACCCGGTCCCGGCGGGCCATCCGTCCACCTCGGGCTCCTCCTGCCAGGCCACCGGGTACCGCTCGCGCAGCACCCGGTAGCTCTCGTGGGGGACGCCCGCGGCGTAGAGGCGCGGGTCGAACACGTCGGGCACGCCGGGCAGGCGGCGGGCGCCCGGGGCGGCGGGCCGGCCGGGCGGGGCGGAATCGGGTGCGGCGGGTTCCATGGTCCACAAGGTGACGGCACCCGGGGCACGACCGCAAGGGAACGACACGCCCGCCGGGCCTGACAGGCAAACCGGCCGGATCCCGCACCCGGCAGGGCAGGGCAGGGCCCGGCAAGCCGAGCCGGGCCCCGTGTGCACGCGCGGCGCGCGCCGGGCCGGGTAGCGCCAGGCACCGCGAAGGCGGGCCGGCCGCCCGAGCCACGCCGGGCACGGGCGTGGGGACGGACCGCCCGCGCTCGGCCGGAGCCGGCGAGCCCGCGGGACGGCCCGCTCCCCCACCCCCTGCCCGCACCGGCCGGTCAGTGCCCCGCGTCGCAGCCGGCCGGGTCCAGGGCCGTGTCGGTGCCGCGCAGGACCACCTCGTACAGCGGGTCCACCGTGGACAGGGCGCTGCACACCAGCTGGCGGCGGCCCAGCGGGTCGAGGCCGGCGACGGGGAAGGGCAGGCTCACCTCCAGCCGGTCGGTGACCGTCACGCTCACCCCGCCCTCGGCCGCGTCCTCCCCCAGCACCGGCACCCGGGTGCGCAGCCCCGCGTCCTGCTCCGCCGGGCCGGGTCCGCGCAGCAGTCCGATCACGCTGCCCCGGGGCCCGCCCTGGGTGTACTCGGGCTGCGGCGCGGGGGCCAGGCGCCCCTCGGGGGTGACGAAGTAGGCCGTGGCGGCTCCGGCCCGCGCGACGGCCACCCGTGCGGCGGCGCCGCTCTCCACGACCCCGGTGGGCTTGATCCCGCAGGCGGTGGCCGCGAGCAGCGGGGCCAGCAGGGCGGCGGCCACGGCCGGGCGGCGCAGCGGCCGCGGGCTCACGGGGCGGCCTCCAGCGGCATGTCGAGGGTGAACACCGCTCCCCCGAAGCCGTCCGCCCCCTCGGGGGCGTTGGCGGCGCCGAGGGTGCCGCCGTGCAGCCGGACGTTCTCCAGGCTGATCGCGAGGCCGAGGCCGCTCCCGGCGGAGCGGGTGCGGGCGGCGTCGGCCTTGAAGAAGCGGTCGAAGATGTGCGGCAGCACCTCGGGGCCGATGCCGGGCCCGCTGTCGGCGACCTCCACGACGAGCCGCTCCCCCTCCGCCGCCGGGGCGGTGCGCACGGCGACCCGTACCGGGGCGGCGCCGTGCCGCAGCGCGTTGCCGACCAGGTTGGCGAGGACCACGTCGAAGCGGCGGGGGTCGAGGCGGGCCCGGACCCCGTCGGGCAGGTCGGTGACGACCCGTCCGTCGTCCCAGTGGCGGCGCTGGAGGGTCTTGCCCACGGCCTCGGCCACGTCCACCTCGTCGAGGTTGAGTCCGGCGGCGCGGGCGTCGAAGCGGGAGATCTCCATCAGGTCCTCGACGAGCACGGCGAGTTTGCCGGTCTCGGCGCTGATCAGCCGCAGCGCCTTGGCGGTGTCGGGGTCGAGCTGTTCGGCGTCCTCGTCGAGGACCTCGGTGACGGCGAGCATCCCGGCGAGCGGGGTGCGCAGTTCGTGGGAGACGTCGGCGGCGAACCGGCGGGCCCGGGCCTCGGCCTCCCGCAGTTCGGCCACGGACTCCTCCAGGGCTCCCGCGGTCTCGTTGAAGGTGCGGGCCAGGCCCGCGAGTTCGTCGGCGCCGCGGACCTCGATCCGGGTGTCGAGGCGGCCGCGGCCCAGGTTCTGGGCGGCGCGGCGCATGTCGCGCACGGGCCGCAGCACGCTGCGCGCGGCGAGCAGGGCGGGGACGACCGAGATGGCCAGGCCCGGGACGGCGCCCTGTTTGGCGGCCTGGACCATGGCGTCGACGGTCTGCTGTTCGGTGGAGAGCGGCATGACGGCGTAGAGGACGGCTCCGGTGGCCTCGCGGGCACCGTTGTGGAGGAAGACGGCGGGCATGCCGATGGTCAGGTAGGGCTCGCCGCGGTCGTCGGTGACCCGCTGGAAGGCGCCGTGGGGGTGGGTGGACACCTGGGTGCGCAGGGTGTCGGTGACGACGTCGGAGACGGCGGGGCCGA
This sequence comes from Streptomyces sp. NPDC058157, assembly GCF_042884105.1. Classification (NCBI taxonomy): domain Bacteria; kingdom Bacillati; phylum Actinomycetota; class Actinomycetes; order Kitasatosporales; family Streptomycetaceae; genus Streptomyces; species Streptomyces sp. NPDC058157. The sequence continues at coordinate 39,370 of NZ_JBHVUQ010000003.1, read as the reverse complement.
GGTCGGCGGAGGTGGCGCGCAGGGTGCCGTACTCGCCGAAGACCACCCAGGGGTGGGGTTTGCCGCGCCGGCCGACGTCGTCGACGACGCGCTGGAGCTGGCGCTGGTCCAGCGGGAGGGTCAGGGCCACGGCCTCCAGCTGTTCGCGCAGGGTGCCGACGGCGGTGTCCTGGCTCTGGGTGAGGACGGCGCTGCGCGCCTGCCGGTAGGTGAGGGCGGCGGTGCTGACCGCGCAGATCGCGGCGACCAGGAGGAACGCGGCGATCAGGCGGGTGCGCAGGCCGAAGGGCGCGCGGCTGGACACAGGGGTCTCCTAGAGCGGCCCGAAGCGGTAGCCGAAGCCCCGCACCGTCTGTATGTAGCGGGGGCCGTGGGCGGGGTCCTCGATCTTGTGGCGCAGCCGGCGGACGCAGGCGTCCACGAGCCGGGCGTCGGCGTGGTAGCTGTGCTCCCACACGCCCTCCAGCAGCTGCTGGCGGGAGAAGACCTGTTCCGGGTCGGCCGACAGGTGGAGCAGGAGTTTGATCTCGCTGGGGGCGAGGGCGAGCCGTTCGCCGTTCCTGGAGACGGTCAGTCCGGCGCGGTCGACGGTGAGCTCGCCGTGGTGTTCCACGCCGGGGCGGCCGTCGGGCGCGGGTCGGCGGCGCAGCACGGCGCGGACGCGGGCTTCGATGATGGCGGTGCGGGCGGGTTTGACGATGTAGTCGTCGGCTCCGGCCTCCAGGCCGACGACGATGTCGAAGTCGTCGCCGCGCGCGGTGAGCATGATGATCGGGACGAGGCTGGTCTCGCGGATCCGGCGGCAGACCTGGACGCCGTTGATCCCGGGGAGCATCAGGTCGAGCAGGACGAGCTCGGGGTGGAAGGCGCCCATCAGGGCGAGGCCTTCCTCCCCGGTGCCGGCGGCTCTGACCTCGTGTCCCTTGCGGCGCAGGCCGAGGGCGACTCCTTCCCGGATGGAAGGGTCGTCCTCGATCAGCAGTACGCGTGGCATCCGGTCCAGTATCCCAAGGTGCTCTGTCGCCTTTCCTCCGCTATCGGCCGGTCTTGCGGCGCAGGGAGTCCAGCAGGTCGGTGATCTCCGTCAGGCGCAGGGGCCTGGCGAGGAGTACGACGACCAGGGCGAGCGCCGCGGTTCCCGCCCCGGCCGCGGCGAAGGCGCCCAGGCCGTCGGCGGCGCGGGCGGCCGCGTACCCGGCGGCGGCCGCGGGCAGGCAGGCGGCGAGCAGCCGCAGGTGGGTGCGCAGGGCGGTGGCCCCGCGGGGGGCGGGGCGCGGGCCGAGCCTGCGGGAGAGGACGAGGGCGGTGACGGCGGCGCCGCCGATGAAGGCGAGGGAGGTGGCGGCGGCCATGCCGGTGACCGCCCAGCGGGCGGGCAGCAGCAGGTAGGCGGCGTAGGAGAGGCCTGCGTTGAGGGCCACGACGACCAGGTTGAGGAAGAAGGGGGTGCGGGTGTCGGAGAGGGCGTAGAAGCCGCGGGCGAGCACGTACTGGGCGGAGTAGGCGACCAGGCCGGGGGCGAAGGCCATGAGCATGCCGGCCATGGCGGTGACGCCTTCGGTGGTGACGGATCCGTATCCGGAGACGCAGTCCATCACCCAGGGGGCGAGCGCGGCGAAGAGGGTCGCCGCGGGCAGGACGAGGGCGGCGCTGGAGCGCAGGGCGTAGGAGACGTCCCGGCGGACGGCGCCGAGGTCGCCGGAGGCCGCGGCGGAGCTCATCCGGGGCATGAGGGCGGTGACCAGGGAGACGGTGACGATGCCCTGCGGGACGATCCACAGCTGGTAGGCGCTGCTGTAGGCGGCGTAGCCGAAGCCGGCGCCGCCCGGCTGGTCCTGGACGGTGGTCGAGAGGCTGGTCACCACCCAGTAGGCGAACTGGTTGGTGAGCACGAGCATGACCAGCCAGCCCGCGTTGCGCAGGGGCCGGGTGAGGCCGCTGCCGCGCCAGTCGAAGCGGGGGCGCCAGCGGAAGCGGGCGGCGCGCAGGGCGGGGACCAGGGCGAGGGCCTGGACGACGATGCCGGCGGTCGTACCGAGGCCGAGCAGCCGGGTCTCGGCGGCGGTGAGGCCGCCGCGGCCGCCGCCGGAGGCGTAGAGGAACCAGCCGAAGACGGCGATGATCACGAAGTTGTTGAGGACCGGCGTCCACATCATCGCGCCGAACCGGCCGCGGGCGTTCAGGACCTGGCCGAGGAGGGTGAACAGGCCGTAGAAGAGGATCTGCGGCAGGCAGAAGCGGGCGAGGGCGACGACCGTGCTGCGCTCCGCGTCCGTATAGGAGGCGGGGGTGTACGCGTCGACGACCAGCGGGGCGGCGAGGACGGCGGCGGCGGTGAGGACGAGGAGCGCCACCGTGCAGGCGGTCAGCAGCCGGTCGGTGTACGCGGCCCCGCCGTCGCGGTGCTCCTTGGCCGCGCGGACCAGCTCGGGGACGAAGACGGCGTTGAGCGCGCCGCCTATGAGCAGCATGTAGATGATGTTCGGCACGGTGTTGGCGACGGCGTAGCCGTCACCGAGGAACGCGGTGCCCAGCGCGGCGAGGACCACCGCGGAGCGGACGAAGCCAGTGGCGCGGGAGACGACGGAGCCGGCCGCCATGAGGGCGCCGCTGCGCAGCACCGAGGTCTTCGCGGGACTGCGCCCCGAAGCCGGAGCCGGTGGGTCCGCCGCGTCCGGCCTGGTGTCGGTGGCTGTCACGCGGGTCTCCCAGTGGTTCGGGTGTGCGGGGTCGAAGGGGGAGGGTACCCCGCGCGGGGCGGCGGTCCGTGCCCCGGAATTCGCGTCCGTCAGGTGCTGTTCGCCCCTTTCCGGGTGGCCGAAGGTCCTTTATCCGCAGCCGACACGGTTTTCGGACAGGGGCCTTGAGGACCGGTCACCGCCCCGCCCCTAAGCGGAATGTGACCGTTCGGCAACCGTTTCGCTGCGGCCCATGTCACAACGGCGATCGCGAGCTTTTCCGGGGAATCCGCAACCTAAAGTCGTCCCGTTCACTCCTCCCTTGTGGACGATCATTGCTTCGGAGGGATTTTCCTTGAGCCGCTCACGCCGTACCGCACTCCCGCGCCGCCGGGCCCGCCATGCCGCGCTCGCCGGCACCGCGCTGCTGGCCGCCGCGCTGACCGCCTGCTCGGGCGGCTCCGGCGACGGTGCGGACGGCGGCGGCAAGGCCGCGGACGCGAAGAACAAGGCGCCCATGGCCGTGTCGGTGAACCTGACGGACGGCCAGGTCAAGTCGGGTGAGCCGGTCAAGGTGACCCTCGCCGACGGCAAGCTGGCCCAGGTGAAGGTGACGGACGGCAAGGGCGGGGAGCTGGCCGGGCAGATCGCCTCCGACGGCAAGAGCTGGACCTCGGGCCGCAACGCCGCACCCAACACGGACTACAAGGTCGAGGCGCAGAACACCGACAGCCAGAGCGCCGGCACACAGTTCAAGACCTCGGCCGCCGACAAGGTGAACAAGGTCTCCATCAACATCCCGAAGGACAGCACGGTCGGGGTCGCGATGCCGGTCTCGCTCGTCTTCGACAATCCGGTGAAGAACAAGGCCGAGGTCGAGAAGCAGCTGAAGGTGACCACCTCGAACAACACCGAGGGTTCCTGGGGCTGGGTCAAGGACTATTCCGGCAACGACCGCGTGGACTGGCGGCCCAAGGACTACTGGAAGTCCGGCACCGACGTGAAGGTGGAAATGAACCTGAACGGCGTGGACTCCGGCGCCGGCGGCGGACTCTTCGCCCGTGATTACACCACCGAGTTCAAGATAGGCAAGGACCACCGGATGGAGGTCAGCCTCGACACCAAGAAGATGTCCGTCACCGAGGACGGCAAGGTCGTCAAGACGGTTCCCGTCTCGGCGGGGACTCCGGGCGGCGAGAAGGCCTCCTGGTCCGGGAAGATGGTGCTGATGGCCAAGGAGGGCACCATCTTCATGGACTCCCAGACGGTGGGCCTCGGCAACTCCTACGCCAAGATGGTCGACTACTCGATGCGGCTGACCTGGTCGGGCATGTACGTGCACGCCGCACCGTGGAACGACGACAAGTTCGGCAAGACCAACGCCAGTTCCGGTTGCGTGGGGATGAGCGACGCCAACGCCAAGGCCGTATACGAGCAGGCGCAGCCGGGCGACCCGCTGGAGGTGGTCGGCAGCGGCTCGAAGGGCAAGGCGGACGTCGGCAACGGCTACGGCGAGTGGAACCTGTCCTGGGACCAGTGGAAGGCCAAGAGCGCGCTGACCGGAGCCACCCAGGCGGGCTGACGGCCCTGCGGGGACGCGGGCGGAGCCTGACGTTCCACCAATTGTTACCGCTACGTAACTTACTGGCGGGTTACCTCGAGTAAGCCCCTCCCGTTACCGTCGGGTCACTTTCGGACACCGGCGCACGCGAGGAGCGTTCGATGAGAGCCCGCCCCCACACCGCAGCGGCAGCGGCCGCCCTGATCGCGGCGACCGCCCTGGGCCTGGCCCCGCACCAGGCCCGGGCGGCGACCGCCGCCACCCCGCAGCCCTCCCCCCAGGCGTCGTCGCCGGACCTGACCTTCCACGACATCCCCGGCTCCGGCGGCATCACCCTCAAGGGCAACGTCTTCACCCCGGCCGGCGCGGAAGCGGGCCGGCGGTACCCGCTGATCGTGCTCCCCACCAGCTGGGGCATGCCGCAGGTCGAGTACCTCGCCCAGGCCAAGCAGCTGGCCGACTCCGGCTACACCGTGGTGAGTTACACCTCGCGCGGCTTCTGGCTCTCCGGCGGGCAGATCGAGACGGCCGGCCCGGCCGACGTCGCCGACGTCTCCGCCGTCATCGACTGGGCCCTCGCCCACACCCCCGCCGACCCGGACCACGTCGGCCTGGGCGGGGTCTCGTACGGCGCGGGCATCAGCCTGCTGGCCTCCGCGCACGACCCCCGCGTCAAGGCCGTGGTCGCGCTCAGCGGCTGGGCCGACCTCATCGAGTCCATCTACTCCGGCCGCACCCAGCACCTCCAGGCCGCCGGACTGCTCGGCGCCGCCGGCTACCTCACCGGCCGCCCCGGACCCGAACTCCAGAAGGTCCTCGGCGACTTCCTGGGCTCCCGCCTGGAGAACGAGCAGGCGATGATCGACTGGGGCCGCAAGCGCTCCGCCGCCGGGCAGGTCGACCGGATCAACGCCAACGGCGCCGCGGTCATGCTGGGCAACGCCTGGGGCGACACCATCTTCCCGCCCAACCAGTACGCGGACTTCTTCGAGAAGCTCACCGGCCCCAAGCGCCTGGAGTTCCGCCCCGGCGACCACGCCACCGCCGAGGCGACCGGCCTGCTCGGACTGCCCGACGACACCTGGACCGACGCCCACCGCTGGTTCGACCGCTACCTCAAGGGCGAGCGCAACGGGGTGGACACCGAGGCCCCCGTCCGGATCAAGTCCCGCAGCACCGGCGGCTACGAGGACTACCCGGACTGGAAGTCGGTCGGCGCCGGCGGCGAGGAGCGGATCCCGCTGGACGGCAGCGAACACCTCTGGGCGAACGTCGACTCCGGCGCCGACGGCGGGGTCGTCCTGCTGTCCAGCGTCCTCGACCAGTTCGCCAAGGCGCCCCCGGTCGTCTCCGTCCCGCTGCTGCCGCGCGCCTTCGCCGCCGTCTGGCAGTCCCCGCGCTACGAGCGGGAGCGCCGCGTGCGCGGCACCGTCCGGCTGCACACCACCGTCACCCCCACCAAGGGCGACGGGACCTTCGTCGCCTACCTCTACGACGTCGGCCCCCTCGGCGTCGGCAAACTGGTCAGCAACGCCCCGTACACCTTCCACGGGAAGACCCCCGGACAGTCCTTCGGCGTGGACCTGGACCTCTTCTCCACCGCCTACGACGTGCCCGAGGGCCACCGGCTCGCCCTCGTCGTCGACACCGTCGACCCGCTCTACATCGAGCACAACCCCACCGGCGCGCAGCTGACCTTCTCCTCGCCGCGCACCGACCCCTCGTACCTCTCGGTGCCCCTGCGCGAGCAGTGATCGCCGGCTGCCGCCGGGGGGCCGCGCGCCTACCTCCCCGGCAGCACCGGCCCCGGCTCGGCGGGTGCGACCTCGACGGCCCTGGTCTTGAGGCTGCGGCGCTCCCGCCGGGCCACCCAGGTGGCCAGCCAGGAAAGGAGCATGCACATCCCGATGTAGATCGGCGAGATGATCATCACCACGGGGATGAACGGCAGGTCGTAGTCCAGGTTCGAGGCGATCAGCTTCCCCGCGTGCAGGAACTCCTCGTAGGTGATCAGGTAGCCGAGCGAGGTGTCCTTCAGGGCCACCACCAGCTGGCTGATGATCGTCGGCAGCATCGCCCGGACCGCCTGCGGCGCCAGCACGAAGGTCATCACCTGGGTCTTGCGCATGCCGAGCGCGTACGCGGCCTCGCGCTGCCCCCGCTCGACGGAGTTGATGCCCGTGCGGAAGACCTCGGCCAGTACCGAGCCGTTGTACAGGGTCAGCCCCGCCACCAGGGCGGGCAGCGGCTGCACCTTCAGCGCGACGAAGATGAAGAAGATCATCACCAGCACGGGCATGGCCCGGAAGAACTCCACGCACAGCGTGGCCAGCCAGCGCACCGGCCGGTGCACCGAGAGCCGGCCGGTGGCCAGCACCGCGCCCAGCACCAGCGAGAGCACCGACGCGTACAGGAAGGCCTTGAGGGTGTTGGCCAGGCCCTTGAGCAGCAGGTCCTGGATGCCCTCGTAGGCGAAGGGGCGCCACTTGGCGGCGGTGAACTGGTGGGTGTCGAACAGCAGGTAGAGGATCCAGGCGAGCAGGCCGAGGATCACCACCGTCGAGACGATCCCGTAGAGGAAGTGGCGGCGCAGGGTGTTCGGGCCGGGCAGGTCGTAGAGGGCGGTGGACTGCTGGTCCCCGTGCAGCGCGTGGGCGGTCATCGGGCGACTCCGTAGCGCTTCTCCAGCACGTTGAAGATCGCGCTGATGGACAGGGTGATGATCAGGTAGCCGACGGCGATCCAGACGAAGGTCCAGATGATGCTGTAGCCCAGCTCGTTGAGGGTCTTGTAGGTGCCCAGCAGCTCGGTGACGCTGAAGGCGCCGGCGATGGCCGAGTTCTTGGCGAGGGCGATCAGCGTGGAGCCGATGGGCGGGATGACGGAGCGGAAGGCCTGCGGCAGCACGACCGTGCCCAGGGTCTGGCCGAAGGTCATCCCGAGGCTGCGGGCGGCCTCCCCCTGCCCCTTGGGCACGGTGTTGATGCCCGAGCGCAGGGCCTCGCAGATGAAGGCCGAGGTGTAGCAGCCGAGCGCGAGGACGGCGAACAACTGGAACGGCAGGACCAGTCCGAAGCGCGGCAGGCCCAGCAGCACGGCGAAGAACAGCAGCGTGAGCGGGGTGTTGCGCAGCACGGTCACCCAGACCGTGCCGAAGACCCGGAAGGAGCCGACGGGCGCGACGCGGAAGGAGGCCATCAGGAAGCCGAGGACCAGGGCGAGCAGCGAGGCGTAGACGGTGAGCTCGACGGTGCCGAGGAAGCCCTTGCCGTAGAGCGCGAAGTTCTCGGTGAGTACGTCCATGGTGGTGCGCTCTCCCCTCAGCCCGCGGGGTAGCGGTCGATGGCGGGCGGTTGCGGGGCGGGCTGGCCGGAGAGGCCGAGGGTGGCCTCGTAGGCCTTCTTCCAGTCGCCGTTCTTCTCGTGCGCCTCCAGGGCGTCGTCGAGGGCGAAGCGCAGGGCGTTGTCGGAGCGGGGGACGCCGATGCCGTAGGGCTCCTCGGAGAAGGGCTTGCCGACGACCTTGAGTTCCTCGGGGACCTTGGCGGCGTAGCCGAGGAGGATGGAGTCGTCGGTGGAGACGGCGTCGACCTGGTAGGTCAGCAGGTTGTCCACGCAGACCGAGTAGGTGTCGTAGGCGACGAGCACGGCCTTGGGGTAGTCGCTCTGGAGGCGCTGGTACGGGGTGGATCCGGCGGCCGAGCAGACCCGCTTGCCGGCGAGGTCCTCCGGTCCCTTGATGTCCTTCTCGTTCCGGCGGACCAGCAGGGACTGGCCGGCCAGGTAGTAGGGCCCGGCGAAGCCGACCTGCTTCTTGCGCTTGTCGTTGATCGTGTAGGTGCCCACGTAGTAGTCGATCTGACCGTTCTGCAGGGCGGTCTCGCGGTTGGCGGAGGCGATGGTCTTGAACTCGATCGTCTTGGGGTCGAAGCCGAGCGAGGCGGACATCATCTTGGCGATCTCGATGTCGAAGCCGGAGTAGCGGCCGCTGGCGGGGTCCTTCTCCCCCATGTACGGCTGGTCCTCCTTGGCCCCGACCACCAGGTGGCCGCGCCGCTTCGCTTTCTCCCAGGTGGGCGAGGCGGGCAGGGTGAAGCCGGTGTCCACGTGGTAGACGGGCAGGTCCTCGGGCTGCGGGCCCTTGACCGGGGGGCTGCCGCTCCTGCCGCAGCCGGAGGCGGCCGCGAGCAGGACGAGGGCCAGGGCGAGGGCGCGCAGGGTGTGCTTCATCGGGCCGCCCCTCAGTGCTTGAGGATCTTGGAGAGGAAGTCCCGGGCCCGCTCGCTCTCCGGGGCGGTGAAGAACGCCTCCGGGGTGCGGTCCTCGATGATCCTGCCGTCCGCCATGAACACGACGCGGTTCGCGGCGGAGCGGGCGAAGCCCATCTCGTGGGTGACCACCACCATGGTCATGCCCTCGGCGGCGAGCTGCTGCATGACCTCCAGCACCTCGTTGATCATCTCGGGGTCGAGGGCGGAGGTGGGCTCGTCGAAGAGCAGGGCCTTGGGGTTCATGGCCAGGGCGCGGGCGATGGCCACGCGCTGCTGCTGTCCGCCGGAGAGCTGGGCGGGGAACTTCTCCGCCTGACCGGCGAGGCCGACCCGCTCCAGGAGTTCCCGGGAGCGCTTGTCGGCCTCCTCCCTCCCCCGCTTCCTGACCTTGACCTGGGCCAGGGAGACGTTGGCGAGGACGGTCTTGTGCGCGAAGAGGTTGAAGGACTGGAAGACCATGCCGACCTCGGCGCGCAGCTGGGCCAGTTCCTTGCCCTCGGCGGGCAGCGGCCGGCCGTCGAGGAGGATCTCGCCGGACCCGATGGTCTCCAGGCGGTTGATGGTCCGGCAGAGGGTGGACTTCCCGGAGCCGGAGGGGCCGATGATCACCACCACCTCCCCGCGGCCGACGGTGAGGTTGATGTCCTGGAGGACGTGCAGATTCCCGTAGTGCTTGTTGACGTCCCGCAGCTCGATCAACGGTTCGACGGCCATACGCTGCCCTGCCCACTTGTCGGTGTGTCGAGGTCAGCGCAAACTATCCAGCGCGTGCAGGGCACTTCACCACGACACGCCCGAAAGGTACATAAAGCACATCGGCTCTTTGATGCGGCCCCCAGGGAGCGGCGGCGTGCTCAGCCCTCGGAGGCCTCGGCGTAGGCCTGGCTGAGCTCGGGGGATCCGGTCATCGCCCAGGACACCCCCGACTCCACCACGTTCAGCTCCCGCCCCGAGGCCAGCCGGATCACTGGCTGGCCGCCCGGCCGGATCTGCCAGCCGGTGCCGGGCACGGTCCGGACGATCACGGTCCCCAGGTAGAAGCCCGCGTCGTTGCCGAGCCAGGGCACCGCCTCCGGGTCGCGGCGCCAGCGGGGCATCAGCTGGTCCAGGGCCTCCAACGAGGCCGGGGTCTGGTCCAGTTCCAGTCCCGCGGACCTCGCCTGGACGCGCAGCAGCTCGCACTCCGCGAACAGTTCGCCGATGCCCTCGGGATCCTCCGCGAGGGCGGCGGCCAGTCCCGCGGCGCCGTGTTCCGTATCGTCCCGGTGGAGCCAGTTGGCCAGGAAGGGGATGCGCATACCGACCAGCGTGGCACCCGGACGCGCCGCCGGCCACAGGGCGCGCCCCGGTTCCGGAGGCTTCTACAGGTCGAGGTCGACCACGACCGGGGCGTGGTCGGAGGCGCCCTTGCCCTTGCGCTCCTCGCGGTCCACGTAGGCGTCCTTGACGGCCTTGGCGAAGGGCTCGTTGCCGTACACCAGGTCGATGCGCATGCCCCGGTTCTTGGGGAAGCAGAGCTGGCGGTAGTCCCAGTACGTGTACGGGCGGTCGTACTTGAGCGGGCGCGGCACCACGTCGGTCAGGCCGGCGCCGCGCAGCGCCTCCAGGGCGGCGCGCTCGGCCGGGGTGACGTGGGTCAGGCCCTCGAAGACGGCCGGGTCGTACACGTCCTCGTCGGTGGGGGCCACGTTGTAGTCGCCGAGCACCGCGAAGGGGCGGGGGCCGGCCGCGTCCTCGGCGACGGCGGCGGTCAGGGCGCGGAACCAGTCCAGCTTGTAGCCGTAGTGGTCGTGCTCGACCTCGCGGCCGTTGGGCACGTACACCGACCAGACGCGCACCCCGCCGCAGGTGGCGGAGATCGCCCGGGGCTCCTGCACGCCCTCGTAGTCCGGGCCGCCGGGCAGCCCGACCACGACGTCCTCCAGCCCGACCCTGGACAGCAGGGCAACGCCGTTCCACCGGCCGGTGGCGTTGACGGCCGACTCGTAGCCCAGCTCGCGCAGCGCGTCGGCCGGGAACTGCTCGGCCGTGCACTTGGTCTCCTGGACGCAGAGCACGTCGGTGCCGGAGGACTCCAGCCAGGCGAGCAGGCGGGGCAGCCGGGCGGTGATCGAGTTGACGTTGAACGTGGCGATACGCATGCCCACCAACCTACCGCCCGCCGCCGACAGTCAGAGGGCGGCGCTCTCGCCGGCCCCGAGGCGGCTGTGAGGGGCGCCGCCGAGGTTGGCCAGGGCGGTGTCGTAGATCGGCCGGGCGATGTCCGCGAGGTAGGCGTCGTGGATGTCGATCGCCCGGCGCGGCTTGACCTCGCGCACGTAGTCGATCACTTCGGCGATCTTGTTCCAGGGGGCGTGCACCGGCAGCATCAGGGTGTCGACGGGGGCGCCGGGGACGGTCAGCGCGTCCCCGGGGTGGAAGAGGGAGCCCTCGACGAGGTAGCCGACGTTGGTGACGCGCGGGACGTCCGGGTGGATCTCGGCGTGCAGTTCGCCGTGGACCTGGACCTCGAACCCGGCGGCGGTGAAGGTGTCCCCGTGGCCCACGGTGTGCACCCGGCCCGGATAGGCGGCGGCCATCCGCTCCGCGACGCTGCGCAGGGTCCACAGGCCCGCCGCCGGGTTGGCGTCGAGCGCGGCGCGCAGCCGGCCCTCGTCGAAGTGGTCGGGGTGCTCGTGGGTGACCAGCAGGGCGTCGGCCCCGAGGCCCGCGTCCGGTTCGCTGAAGGCGCCCGGGTCGATGACGAGCGTGTGCCCGTCCTTCTCCAACTGGACGCAGGAGTGCAGCCGCTTGGTGAGCTTCATGATCCCCACCCTATGCGGCCCGGGTTACGGAACGGTGGTGGAGACCACGTAGACGCGGGGGGCCTCGGGGTTGGTGAAGTCGACCGTGACGTCCCGGGTGGGGCGCGGGTCCTGGGCTTCCAGCGTGGTCCCGGACCACTGGTGCTCCGGGCTCCAGCTCCAGCCCGCCACGTGCGCGTCGCGCTCGGAGACCGAGACGCCCGGGGTCAGCGCCCCGCGGCTGGTGCCGACGTCGGCCAGGAAGGTGTCCAGCTGCTGGGGGGTGACCTGGAACTGGACGTACAGCCGGCTGGTGTGCCAGTTGTTGGTCTCCAGGTAGCCGACGTGCGAGGCCATCAGCGGGATCGGCACCTCGTAGATGCTGCGCTGCACCTTGGACGGCCAGTCCGGGCGGACCTTGACGGCGCCGACCCGCGCCGCCTTGTCCCGGCCGCTCTCGCGGCTCTGCTGGGCGGAGATGGCCAGGTAGCCGGCCGGGACGCCGACGAGGAGCAGGATGACGATCGCGGTGATCCAGCGCCGTCGCACGGTACGGCGCCGCTCCTCGGCGGTGGGCGGCCGGTCGCCGCCGGCCTCGGGCGAGGAGGCCTGGCGGGGCAGGATGGGGGGTGTCACGGCTGCTGTTCCTGGTCCTCGGGGCCGGCGGCGCCGCGCCGGCCGAACTGCGCGTAGCGCTCGTGGCGCTCGACGCGCCGGCGGGTGGCGCGCCGGAAGCGGCGGGCGACCAGCCGGGCGAGGTCGGCGGCGCCGACCATGCCCGCCTCGGGGCCCAGCTCGGCCTTGGTGATGCGGGCCTCGGGGCGGTAGCCGCGGCCGGTGAGGTGGCGCCGGAAGGCGTCCCGGGCGGGGCCGATGAGCAGGTCGTCGGCGGCGCTGACGCCGCCGCCGATGACGAAGCACGAGGGGTCGAGGGCGGCGGCGAGGTTGGCGATGCCGACGCCGAGCCACTGGCCGATGTCCTGGAGCAGCTCGACGCACATGGCGTCGCCCTCGCGGGCCAGCTCGGTGATCAGCGGCCCGGTGATCTCGTGGACGTTGCCGCCGACCTTGGCGATGATGTTGTACGCGACCGGGGAGTCGGCGGCCGCCAGTTCGCGGGCCTCGCGGACCAGGGCGTTGCCGGAGCTGTACTGCTCCCAGCAGCCGCGGTTGCCGCAGGGGCAGCGGTGTCCGCCGGGGACGACCTGCATGTGGCCGAACTCGCCGGCCACCCCGTAGCGGCCGCGCTTGACCTGGCCGCCCTCCAGGATGGCCCCGCCGATGCCGGTGCCCAGCGTGATCATGACCAGGTGGTCCTCGCCGCGGCCGGCGCCGAAGCGCCACTCGGCCCAGGCGGCGGTGTTGGCGTCGTTGTCCACCATGACCGGGACCGCGAGGCGGGACTGGAGGGCGTCGCGCAGGGGCTCGTCCCGCCAGGCGAGGTGGGGGGCGAACAGGACCCGGGAGCGGTCGGCGTCGACCCAGCCGGCCGCGCCGATGCCCACCGCGTGCACGTCGTGCCGGTCGGAGAGGTCCAGGACCAGCTCCACGATGGTGTCCTCGACGACCTTGGGGCTCTTGGACTTGTCGGGGGTCTCGGTGCGGATCTTCTCCAGGATGACCCCGTCGGCGTCGACGACGCCGGCCATCACCTTGGTGCCGCCGATGTCGATGCCGACCGTCGGGACGCGCGGGGCGGTCAGGTGGGAGCGGCGCTCACGGGTCCCGATGGTCCGCAGGACGGTGCCTCGCGCCGACCCGCGGTGGGTGAGCGAGAAGTCCCGGTAGGTGGTCATCGAGTCGTGTCGTCCCTGTCGGAGGCGGTGGCGGGGGTGGCGGGGAGGGGGCCGGACGGGGTGTCCGGTGCTGATTCTGCCACCCGCTCCAGTTCGTGGCTCAGCTCCTCCAGCTCGGAGCCCCCGGCCATCTGCCGGGTGAGCTCGTCGAGGGTGATGGAGTCGCGGGTGTGACTGCCCGCCATGGTGCCGCGCTTGAGGAGGACGAAGCGGTCCCCGACCAGGTGGGCGTGGTGCGGGTTGTGGGTGATGAGGACCACGCCGAGGCCGGCGTCGCGGGCCGCGGCGACGTACTTGAGGACCACGCCGGACTGCTTGACGCCGAGCGCGGCGGTGGGCTCGTCCAGGACGAGGACCTTCGCGCCGAAGTGGACGGCGCGGGCGATGGCCACGCACTGGCGCTCGCCGCCGGACAGGGTGCCGATGGGCTGGTCCACGTCCCGCAGGTCGATGCCCATGCGCAGCAGCTCGGCGCGGGTGGTCTCGCGCATGAGGGCCACGTCGAGGCGGCGGAAGGGACCGCGGCCCCTGGTCGGCTCGGAGCCGAGGAAGAAGTTCCGCCAGACCGGCATCAGGGGGACGACGGCCAGGTCCTGGTAGACGGTGGCGATGCCGCGGTCCAGGGCGGCGCGCGGGTTGGCCAGGACGGTCTCCTCGCCCTCGATCTCGAAGGTTCCGGCGTCGTGCCGGTGCAGCCCCGCGATGATCTTGATGAGGGTGGACTTGCCGGCGCCGTTGTCGCCGAGGACGCAGGTGATCTCGCCGGCCGACACCTCCAGGGAGACGTCGCGCAGGGCGCGGATGTTGCCGTAGTACTTGCTGACGCCGGTCAGCTTGACCAGGGGCTCGCTCATGACCGTGCCTCCGCCCGCTTGCGGACCCATGCGTTGAGCAGCGTGGCGAGCAGCAGCATGGCGCCGAGGAAGAACTTGAACCAGTCGGGGTTCCACTGGGCGTAGACGATGCCGTTGCTGGCCATGCCGAAGATGAAGGCGCCGACGGCCGAGCCGATCGCGGAGCCGTAGCCGCCGGTCATCAGGCAGCCGCCGATGACGGCCGCGATGATGTAGAGGAACTCGTTCCCGACGCCCTCCCCCGACTGGACGACGTCGAAGGAGAAGAGGATGTGCTGCCCGGAGATCCAGGCGCACAGGGCGACGCCCATGTAGAGGCCGATGCGGGTCTTGACGACGGGGACGCCGGTGGCGCGGGCCGCGTCGGCCCCGCCGCCCACGGCGAAGATCCAGTTCCCGGCGCGGGTGCGCAGCAGGATCCAGGTGGCGACGGCGACCAGGGCCAGCCACCACAGGATGGTGACCTTGAGGGTGACCGAGCCGACGTTCCACTGGGAGGCGAACAGGGCGCGGGCGGAGGGGAAGCCCTCCATGTCGGCGATGGTCTTGGTGGAGACGGTGCCGCTGATCAGCTTGGTGAAGCCGAGGTTCAGGCCGGTCAGCATGAGGAAGGTGCCGAGCGTGATGATGAAGCTGGGCAGCTTGGTGCGGGTCAGCATGAACCCGTTGAAGAACCCGATGGCGAGGGTGACCAGCAGGGACACCCCGACGCCGACCCAGACGTTGGCGGTCATCTGGTAGCTGAACATCGAGCTGAACAGCGCCGAGGTGGTCACCATGACGCCGGCGGACAGGTCGAACTCGCCGCCGATCATCAGCAGGGCCACCGGGACGGCCATGATCCCGATGGTGGAGGCCGAGTACAGGACCGTGCTGAGGCTGGCGGCCTTCAGGAAGCTGTCGGCGGCGAAGGAGAAGAACACGAAGACGGCGGCGGCGCCGACGACCGCGCCGAGCTCGGGGCGGCCCAGCAGCCGGCGCACGTAGGAGACGGGGGCGAGCCGTTCGTCGGAGGCGGGGGCGGGGGCGGCGGCGCTCATCGGCTGCCCCGCTTGATGAACGGCTCCAGCTTGGCGACCTGGTCGGCGGTGACGATCTGCGGCCCGGTCAGCACCGGGCGGCCGCCGCCGAGCACGTCCCCGTTGTAGCGGTAGAGCCACAGCAGGTCGACGGCCTCGTAGCCCTGCAGGTAGGGCTGCTGGTCGACGGCGAAGCCCAGGGCGCCGGACTTGAGGTCGCGGGCGACGGACTCGTTGAGGTCGAAGGTGTCCACCTCGGCCTTGCTGCCCGCCGCCTCCTTGGCCTTGACGGCGGTGGGGGCGAAGGGGGCGCCCAGGGTGAGGATGCCGTCGACGGACGGGTCGGCCTGGAGCTTGGCCTGGATGGCGGCCTGGACGGAGGGCATGTTGGTGCCCTCGACGTAGAGGTTCTCCATGGTGCCGCCGAAGGTCTTCTTCGCCCCCGCGCAGCGCTGCTCGTGGCCGACGTTGCCCTGCTCGTGCAGGACGCAGACCGCCTTCTTCAGGCCCCGCTTGGTCATCTCGGTGCCGACGGCCTCGCCCGCGATCTCCTCGTCCTGGCCGATGTGGGCCAGCGCCCCGTACGCGGCGGACTGGGCGGAGCCGGAGTTGACCGTGATCACGGGGATCCCCGCCTTCACCGCCTTGCCGACGACGTCCTTGAGGGCCTCGGGCTTGGCGAGGCTCACGATGATCCCGTCGACCTTCTGGTCGATGGCGTTCTGCACGAACTGGGCCTGCTGCTGCGCCTGGTCGTCGTGCGAGTAGACGAAGTTGATGTTGTCCTTCGCCGACGCCTCCTTGGCGCCCTTCTGCACGATGTCCCAGAAGGTGTCGCCGTCGCCCGCGTGCGTGACCATCGCGAAGGTCCAGCGCGGCGTGGACACGGCGGGCCGGCCCGCCTCCGCGGCCTTCGCCCGTTCCTCGGCACGCTTGCCGCCCGTGCTGCTGCAGCCCGCGAGGGAGGCCCCCAGTACCGCCGCGAGGACGGCGCCGACGACGCGTACCCCTGTCCGAACCCTAGCCACGTCCCCGTGCCCTTCCCTCGTCCGTCATGAATCGGTCATTTCCGGTGTCAGCCGCCCAGTATCCGCCACAGTGGACCATGAAGGGTCATCGGGGCGTGCGGGCGCGGATTGACAGGTCCCCCGTACGGGGTCACGTTGAGTGCATGCGCATCGGGCTCATCGGAACGGGCCGGATCGGCTCCTTCCACGCGGCCTCCCTGGCCCGCCACCCGGACGCCGGCTCGCTGCTGCTGGCCGACGCCGAGCCGGGGCGGGCCGCGCGGCTCGCGGAGCGGCTGGGCGCCACCGCCGCGCCCTCCGTCGACCAGGTCTTCACCTGGGGCGTGGACGCGCTGGTCGTGGCCTGTGCCACGGACGGGCACGCCGGCCTCGTCGTCCGGGCGGTGCGCGGCGGGCTGCCGGTGTTCTGCGAGAAGCCGCTGGCCCCCGACCTGGAACGGACCCTGGCGGTGCTGCGCGAGGTGGCCGCCGCCGGCGGGGTGCTCCAGGTGGGCTTCATGCGCCGGTTCGACGCCGGGTACCGGACCGCGCGGGAGCTGGTCCGTTCGGGTGCCCTGGGCCGGCTGCACACCGTCCGCACGATGACCGCCGACCCGGCGCCGCCGCCCGCCGCCTACCTCGCCGCCTCCGGGGGCCTGTACCGGGACTGCCTGGTGCACGACTTCGACATGGCGCGCTGGGTGACCGGGCGGGAGGTCACCGAGGTGTACGCGGCCGGTTCGGACGCCGGGCCGGCCGTCTTCCGCGAGAGCGGGGACGTGGACACGGCGGCGGCCGTCCTCACCCTGGCCGACGGGACCCTGGTGACCTGTACCGGCACCCGCTGCAACGGCGCCGGCTACGACGTGCGGATGGAGCTCGCCGGGGAGCGGGACCAGGTCTGCTGCGGGCTGGACGACCGTACGCCGATCGCCTCGACGGAGCCGCACGGGCCGCCCCCGGCGAGCAAGCCGTGGACCGGGTTCCTGGAGCGGTTCGCCCCCGCCTACGAGGCGGAGCTCGCGGCCTTCGTGCGGCTGGTGCGCGGCGAGGGGGCCAACCCGTGCGACGGGCGGGAGGCACTGGCCGCCTTCCGGGTCGCCGAGGCGTGCGAGCGCTCGCGCCGGGAGCGGCGCCCGGTACGGCTGGAGGAGCTCCCGGACCTGTAGGGCGGGCATGCGGGCCACAGTAGGCCTGGTGATCGAATGCGCTGAGGCGATTGTCGGCCAATCGCCCCCGCCGGTCGGCCCGTCAGGGGTTCATTCCGGGTTCCGGTCCGCCGCGCGCCGCCCCCAGGCGGTACCGGCGAGGACGAGCGCCGCTCCGGCGAGACCGGCCGGGCCCGGATGGTCGCCGCCGAGGGCGATCCCGGCGGCCGCCGCCCACAGCGGTTCGGTGCCCAGGAGCAGGCTGACCCGGGAGGGCGAGGTCCGGCGCACGGCCCACATCTGCACGAAGAAGGCGAACAGCGTGCAGCACACGGAGAGGAAGGCGAGCCCCGCCCACTGGGCCGGGCCGAAGTCCGCGGCAGCGGCCCACGGGCTCGCGCCGGTGCCGGGCAGGGCGGCCAGCAGGACGAAGACGAGGACGGCGGAGCCGAGCTGGACGGTGGTGAGCGAGAGGGAGTCGGCGTCCCGCACGGCCTCGATCCGGGCCATCAGCAGCACGTGCAGGGTGCGGGCGAGGGCCGCGCCGAGGATCAGCAGGTCCCCGGCGCCCGGAGCGGTGAATCCGGCGCCCTGGGTGAGCAGGACGACACCGGCGACGGAGAGCCCCGCGGCCGCCAGGAAGGCGGCCGGGGGCGCCGTGCGGCGCGCGGCGGACTCGGCGAGCGGGGTGAACACCATGGTCAGGCTGATGATCAGCCCGGCGTTGGTGGCGGAGGTGTGCACCACCCCGTAGGTCTCCAGCAGGAAGATCCCGCCGAGGACGAGGCCCAGCAGGGCGGCGCCGCGCAGCTGGGCGGCGTTCAGCGCCCGCAGCCGGCGGCGTCCGGCGAGGGCCAGGGCGGGCAGGACGAGTGCGAAGCGCAGGACGAGCACGGCGACGACGGTGTGGGAGGCGGTGACGCCCTTGGCCGCGAGGTAGCTGCAGCCCCAGAAGACGGCGACGAGCAGGACGGGCAGGTCCGCGAGCCGGGCCCGGCGGGGGGCGAGGGCGGGGGCGGGGGTGACGAGGCTGGACACCGGGGCGGCTCCGACGGCGGGAAGGGGTGGGAGACGTCGGCGGCTCGCACGGATGCGGGGCCACGGTAGCCCGGGGTGGTCGTGCGGTCGAGCGGATATCACCGCCGCCCGCGGCCCCGGCCCGGGCCGCCCCGGGCCGCCTGGGCCCGCCTCGACCCGCCCCGGGCCGCCCGGCCCCGGCCTCCTCAGGCCTCGAAGTCCTGGAACGGGGCCCGCCCCGTGGGCCGGTAGGTGTGGATGGCCGTGCCGCGCTCCGTGGTGCGCGAAGCGGTCAGCTCGCAGGCCGTGGGCAGCCCGCCGGTGGGGAACAGGCGCCGGCCCGCGCCCAGGAAGACCGGGAAGACGAGCAGGTTCAGCTCCTCGACCAGGTCCCGCGCGAGCAGCCACTGCGCGAGCCGCCCGCTGCCGTGCACCTGGAGCTCCCCCTCGGTGGCGTCCTTGGCCCGCACGACCTCCGCCTGGAGCTGCTCCCCGTCCAGGACGGCGGCCGGCCCCCAGGCGGGCTCCTTGAGCGTGGTGGAGGCGACGTACTTCGTCAGCCGGTTCAGCCGGTGCGCGATCGGGTTGGCGGGGTCGTCGTGGTGGGGCCAGTACGCGGCGAAGATCTCGTACGTGCGCCGGCCGAGCAGGAAGGCGCCCGCGCGGCCGAAAACCTCCTCCATGAAGGCCTGCATGCCCGCGTCGGCGTGGGGGGCGAGCCAGCCCCCGTAGGCGAAGCCGTCGCCGTCGTCCTCCTCACGCGCTCCGGGGGCCTGCATCACCCCGTCGAGGGTGAGGAAGGTGGTGAGGGTCAGCTTGCCCATGGGTCGGCGCTCCTCGTGTCGGTGTCCTGTCCCCTTCCAGCCTCCCGGGCGCCCCGGCACTCGGCGCCGCGGCGCGCGTGAACGCGAGGTCGGATTCCCGCCAGCGCCACCGGGAGCGCCCGGATTTGATTGAACTCGCAACCAATCAGTACGGGAGGGAACGGGAATGAACGGCAACACGGTGGCCCTGGTGACGGGCGGCAGCCGGGGGATCGGGGCGGCCACGGCGCTGCGGCTGGCGGAGGACGGCTTCGACGTGGCGCTCACCTACGTGGACGGCGCGCGGGCCGCGGCGGAGGTGGTCGCCAGGATCGAGGCGCTCGGCCGGCGGGGCCTGGCGGTACGGGCGGACGCGGGCGCCCCCGAGGGCCCGCGGGAGGCGGTGGAGGAGACCGTGCGCACGCTCGGGCGGCTCGACGTGCTGGTCAACAACGCGGGCGTGGGTGTGCTCGGCCCCGTCGGGGCGCTCGGCGCGGCGGACGTGGACCGGGTGCTCGGCGTCAACGTCCGGGGCGCGTTCCTGGCCGCGCAGGCGGCGGCCGGGCACATGGGCTCCGGCGGACGGATCGTCACCGTCGGCAGTTGCATGGTGGCGCGGGTCCCCGGCCCGGGCGGCACGCTGTACGCGATGAGCAAGGCGGCCATGACGGGCCTGACGAAGTCCCTCGCCCGGGAACTCGGCGGCCGCGGCATCACGGCCAACCTGGTCCACCCGGGGCCCACGGACACCGACATGAACCCGGCCGACGGCCCGTACGCGGACCCGCAGCGGGCGATGACCGCGCTCGGCCGCTACGGCACACCGCAGGAGGTGGCGGCCATGGTGTCCTTCCTCGCCGGACCGGACGCCGCGTACGTCACCGGGGCGGAGTTCTCGGTGGACGGCGGCCACGCGGCGTAGCCCTCGGAGCCGGGCGTGCGGACGGGTTCCGGGGCCGCTGCGGGCCCCGGCCCCCGGCGGTCCCGGCCGGGGAGCGCCGATGGGGCGCACCACGAAAGCGGTGCTCCCCTTCGGCGTCTTCCTGACCCCGGGGGTGTCGGCCCCCGGGGCGGGTCGAAAGCGGGCCCGGATCAGCCGCCCAGCTCCTGGTGACGGGCGGCCAGGGCGGCCGCGCCGTTCTCCGTCAGCGAGCCGAAGAGGCGCAGGCGGGAGAAGCCGCCGTCCGGGAAGATGTCGATCCGGACGTGCGTGCCGACCGCCGGGACGTCCAGCACGAAGCGGTGGTTGGTGTCGGGCTGCAGGCGGGTGCGCGGCAGGAACTCCGTCCACTCGCCCTCCTCGCCCGTCTTGACGGAGAGCGAGGCCCAGCCGGCCGAGTTGCCCTTGAGGTAGGCGGTGTCGATCTCGACGGCGCGGATCTCGGACTCGGTGACGAGCTGGTAGCGGATCCAGTCGTTGCCGTTGTCACGACGGCGCGCGGTCTCCCAGCCGTCGTCCATCTTGCGGGAGCGGCCCGGGTTGATGGTGTTGGTCGGCGGGGAGTAGAAGCGGTTGGACGCGTCCTGGACCGAGCCGCCGTTCTCCAGCGCCACCACGTCGAAGGAGCCGAGCGCCGCGAGCCACTTCGGGTCCGGGAGGACCTCGCCGTAGACGCGCAGGCGGGCGATGCCGCCGTCGGGGTGCTGGTTGACGCGCAGGTGCGTGAAGCGCTGCTCCACGGCGATCTCGAAGCCGTTGGCCGCGTGGCCGCCGACCGGGGTGCGCTCGACGAGGGTCGTCCACTTCACGTCGTCGCCCAGGAGCTCCTCCGGGGTCGGCGCCAGGGCGCCCTCCCAGTTGGTGCCCTCGACGGAGACGGCCTGCGGCATGTTGCCGCGGAAGTGGGCGGTGTCGACGACGATGCCGCGGATCACGCCGGGGGCGCCCAGGCGCACCAGCGCCCAGTCGTGGTCCTCGGGGGTCGGCCAGGGCTGAGTGGCGGAGACGCCGCGGCGGCGGCGGGTCTCCCAGCCGTCCATGACCTTGCCCTTGTGGCCGAAGTCCTCGGGGTCGAAGTGCGCGGCCTCGGAGATCAGCAGGTTCTCGCGCTGGGCGAAGAACTCGTCGTTGGCGGCGATGACACCGGCGCCCAGCTCACGCGCGGCGAGGTTCGCGTACTGGGTGAACGGGAAGTCCGCGGTGCGGTAGTCCGCGTACGGGTCGCCGCCCCCGTACGGGTTCGCGTTACCGGTGAAGGATTCAATCGCCACTGTCAGTTCTGCCTTTCAAGGAGGAGGCCCGTGGGCTCGGTCGGGGTGCCGTGGTCGGCGATCTGCGTGCCGCGCAGCCAGGTGGACTTCACGACGCCGTGCAGGGTCTTGCCCGCGTACGCCGTGACCTGGTTGCGGTGGTGGAGTTCGGCCGGGTCCACGGTGAAGGTCTCTTCGGGGGCCAGGACGGCGAAGTCGGCGTCGCGGCCGGCCTCGATCGCGCCCTTCTGCGCCAGCCCGGCGAGGGCGGCCGGGGCGGTGGACATCCAGCGGACGACGTCCTCCAGGGTGCGGCCGCGCCTGCGCGCCTCGGTCCAGATGGCGGGCAGGCCGAGCTGGAGGGAGGAGATGCCGCCCCAGGCGGTGGCGAAGTCACCGGTCTTGAGGTCCGCGGTGGACGGCGAGTGGTCGGAGACGATGCAGTCGATGGTGCCGTCGGCGAGCGCGTCCCACAGGACGTCCTGGTTGGCGGCCTCGCGGATGGGCGGGCAGCACTTGAACTCGGTGGCGCCGTCGGGGACTTCCTCGGCGGTGAGGGTGAGGAAGTGCGGGCAGGACTCGACCGTGATCTGCACGCCCTCGGCCTTGGCGGCGGCGAGCAGCGGCAGCGCGGAGGCGGAGGACAGGTGCAGGACGTGGACGCGGGCGTTCAGCCGCTTCGCCTGGGCGATCAGGTTCTCGATCGCGGTGTTCTCGGCGTCCTGGGGACGGGAGGCGAGGAAGTCGGCGTACTTGGGGCCCGGGTTCTGCGGCGCGGACTCCAGGTGGTGCGGGTCCTCGGCGTGCACGATCAGCAGGCCGCCGAAGCCGGTGATCTCGGCGAGGGAGGTGGCCAGCTGCTCCTGGTCCAGCAGCGGGAACTCGTCCACGCCCGACGGCGACAGGAAGCACTTGAAGCCGTAGACCCCGGCGTCGTGCAGCGGGCGCAGGTCCTTGACGTTGTCCGGCAGGGCGCCGCCCCAGAAGCCCACGTCCACGTGCGCCTTGGCCCGGGCGACCTCCTGCTTGACGCGGAGGTGGTCGACCGTGGTGGTCGGGGGCAGGGAGTTGAGGGGCATGTCGAGGATGGTGGTGATGCCGCCGGCGGCGGCCGCGCGGGTCGCCGTCCAGAAGCCCTCCCACTCGGTGCGGCCCGGGTCGTTGACGTGGACGTGGGTGTCCACGAGACCGGGGAGCAGGACGTCGTCGCCGAAGTCCTCGAGCCGGGCTCCGGCCGGTACCTCGGCCCCGTACGCCAGCACGGCCGCGATCTTCCCGTCGGCGACGGCCACCGAGGCGGCGCGCGTCCCCTCGGGGGTGATGACGCGCGTCGAGCGCAGTACCAGTTCCACAGGCACGTCGGCCACCGGAACCTCCCCATCTACTTCCACAGAGCGAAATTCAACGTTCTGTTGACGGAGTCTCCATCCCGATCCGGGGCCAGTCAAGAGCGCCCGGAGGGACTGCTGACACGTATGCACCGCAATTGGATGTTTCCACGAGATGGAATTAAGATTTCACTATCCAGAATGTAGCTACCACCACCGGCACCCGGACCGGTAACTTCCGAGGACGTCCGCCACCAGGACAAACCGCCTCTGACCGGCGGGGACGGCCGAGGCCCGGCTCTAGGGCCGACGTCGACCGACCGGTAGGCTGCTTCCTTGCCTGCCAGCACCGAAAGGACCGCGCCGTGCCGACGTCCAGCGCCAGCACCACCGACGCTTCCGCCAAGCCCACCGCCGCCAGCGGTGGCGTCCAGTCCCTCGAGCGCGCCTTCGATCTGCTCGAACGGATGGCCGACGCCGGGGGCGAAGTCGGTCTCAGCGAGCTCTCCGCCGCGAGCGGCCTGCCGCTGCCCACCATCCACCGTCTGATGCGCACCCTCGTCGCCTGCGGCTACGTCCGGCAGCAGCCCAACCGACGGTACTCCCTCGGCCCCCGCCTGATCCGCCTCGGCGAGTCGGCGTCGCGGCTGCTGGGCACCTGGGCGCGCCCCTACCTCGCCCGGCTGGTCGAGGAGACCGGCGAGACCGCCAACATGGCCCTGCTCGACGGGGACGAGATCGTCTACGTCGCCCAGGTGCCGTCCAAGCACTCCATGCGCATGTTCACCGAGGTCGGCCGCCGGGTGCTGCCGCACTCCACCGGCGTGGGCAAGGCGCTGCTGGCCCACACCCCGGCCGAGGAGGTACGGGCCCTGCTGGCGCGCACCGGGATGCCGGCCGCGACCGAGAAGACCATCACCACGCCCGAGGGCTTCCTGGAGGCGCTGGAGCAGGTCCGCAGGGCCGGGTACGCGGTCGACGACAACGAGCAGGAGATAGGGGTCCGCTGCCTGGCCGTGTCGGTGCCGAACTCGCCGACCGCCGCCGCGATCTCGATCTCGGGACCGGCCGGCCGGGTGACGCAGGAGGTGGCCGAGTCCTTCGTGCCGATCCTGCAGGGCGTGGCCGCGGAGCTGTCGGTGGCCCTGCAGAGCCAGAGCCCCGCGTAGGGCCCGCAGGCCGTCACGCGCGCACGAGAGCCCCGGCGTCCCTCCCCCTGTGGGGGGCGCCGGGGCTCTCGCGTGCGCGGGCCCGGGTGGGCCGGGGGGTCAGGCCGCCGGGGCGGCCGCGGAGGGCTCGGCGGGCCGGGCGCCGCGGGTGAGGCGGCCGTCGGTCATGGTCGCCGTGCGGTCCATCCGGTCCAGGTGGGCGTGGTCGTGCGTGACCAGCACGGTGGCGGTGGAGCGCTCGCGGGTCAGGGTGACCAGCAGGTCGAGGACGGCCGCGCCGCGCTCGTGGTCCAGGGCGCTGGTGGGCTCGTCGACCAGCAGCACGGAGGGCTCGTTCATCAGGGCGCGGGCGATGTTCACCCGCTGGCGCTGCCCGCCGGAGAGCTGGTGGGGGCGCTTGTCGGCCTTGTCGGCCAGGCCCACCGCGTCCAGCAGCTCCAGGGCCCGGCGGCGCAGCTGCCGGGCGGGGCGGCCGGAGAGGTGGGCCATCACCTGGAGCTGCTCGGCGGCGGTCAGCGAGGCCAGCAGGTTGGGCTGCTGGAAGACGATGCCGATCTCCTCGCGGCGCAGGGCCGCCTTCTCGGCGGGGCCCAGCCGCGCGGTGTCCCGGCCCGCGACGAGGAGCCGCCCGGAGTCGGGGGTGACCAGGGTGGCCGCGACGGCCAGCAGGCTGGACTTCCCGGAGCCCGAGGGCCCCACGATCGCGGTGAGGGTGCCGGCGGGGACCTCCAGCTCCACCGCGTCGAGGGCGGTCAGGCGGCCGTCGCCGTCGGGGTAGGTGAGCGTGACGTCGTGGAGGAAGAGGGTCATCGGGCGCTCCCCAGGGCGGTCAGCGGGTCGACGGCGGTGATCCGCCGGATGGACAGGGCCGCGCCCAGCGCACCGAGCACGATCATGATCCCGGCGGGGGCCAGCACGGTGGCCGCGTCGAGGACGAAGGGCACGTCCCCGCCGCTGATCAGGGCCCCGATCCCGGACGCGAGGGCGGTGCCCGCGCCGGTGCCGATCGCCAGCATCACGACGGCCTGGCCGAGGGCGTCCTTGAGGAGGTACGGGGTGGAGGCGCCCAGCGCCTTCAGCACGGCGATGTCGGCGCTGCGCTGGATGGTCCACACGGTGAAGAAGGCCCCTATGACCAGCGCCGAGATGGCGAAGAGGAAGCCGCGCATCAGCTGGAGCGAGCCGTTCTCGGCCTGGTAGGACCCTATGGCGCCGAGGGCCTCGTCGACGGTCTGGCTGCGGGTGCCCGCCGCCTCGTCGCCGGCCGCCCAGTCCACGTTCCCGGAGCCGTCCAGGGCGAGGACCGTGGCGGTGGTGCCGGAGGGGGCGCCGGGGTTGCCGACGCGCTGCCAGTCGCCCAGGTCCGTCCAGACGACCGGGGTGTGGCTGTAGGCGGCGGTGCCCGAGACGGCGGCGACGGTCAGCTCCAGCGGACCGGCCCGGAACCGGTCCCCGGCGGAGAGCCCGCCCAGTTCCTTGGCGGCCTTCTCGGAGAGGACGGCCCTGCCCGGGCCGAGCCCCGTCCCGGCGGGGGCCAGGCGGCCGGCGGGCTCGACGCCGAAGAGGGAGACGGCGGCCGTGCGCTCACCGGCGAGGGCGTTGGTGGTGCGGATGCCGAGCGGCTCCGCGGCCTTGACGCCGGGGCGCCCGCGCCAGGTCCGCCAGGCGCTCTCGGGCAGCTGGGAACCGGTGAAGGAGACCTTCTGGTCCCCGGGCGGGACGGCGAAGGCCAGACGGGAGGCGGGCAGCCCGGTGACGGCCGAGATGTTCTCCCGGGCCAGACCGGACGTGAGCCCCGACAGCAGGCCGACCAGCAGCGTGATCAGCAGGACGACCGAGCCCATGAGGGCGAAGCGGCCCCTGGCGAACCGTAGATCTCTCCATGCGACGAACATGTCCCCCACCTTGGTCGTCCGCCCGTGCCCCGGGCATCGCGCCACGGGAGGGATCCTGGTATCGAAGGAGGCATTCCGATATCGAACTTTCGGTTGACCGGGGCCCCCCGCGGCCCGCTTACGCTGGTCGGACGATGTCCTCCGCCGCGCCCTCCCGCCCCCTGACCCCCGTCACCCGCGTCCTGCGGCTGTGCCTGCACGCCCTGTTCGCGGGGCTGCTCGCGCTGGCCGCGGGCCGGGCCGTCACCGGCTCCGGGACCCGGGCCGGATGGGTGGTCGCCGTCTGCGCCCTGCTGGCCGCCGTGTACGCGGCGGGGGTACGGGCCCCGGCGGTCGGGCGGTCGGCGCGCGCGGCCGGGGTGTGGCTGGCGGGGATGGGCGCGGTGTGGGCCGCGCTGCTCGTCCTGTCCCCCGACGGGCTGTGGATCGCGTTCCCGCTGTACTTCCTGGAACTGCACCTGCTGCGGCTGCGCTGGGCGCTGGCGGCGGTCGCGGTGACGGCCTGCGCGGCGATCGGCGGGTTCCTGGGGCACAGCGGCGCCGTCACCCCGGGGGCCTTCCTCGGGCCGCTGCTCGGCGGGGCCGTGGCGGTGGCCACGGTGCTGGGCTACCAGGCGCTGTACCGGGAGAGCGAGCGGCGCCGCGAGCTGATCGAGGAGCTCATCGCCACCCGGGCCGAGCTGGCCGCGGCCGAGCGGGGCGCGGGGATCCTCGCCGAGCGGGAGCGGCTGGCCCGGGAGATCCACGACACCCTCGCGCAGGGCCTGTCCTCGATCCAGCTGCTGCTCCGCGCGGCCGAACGGGCCCTGTCGGAGGACCCCGCGCCCGCCGGTCCCGTCCCCACCCCCGCTCCGGCGGAGGGCGCCGCGGGGACGGCCGGCGCCGTTCCCCCCGCTCCCGCAGCGGCAGCGCTGGCGCACATCGGCCGGGCCCGGGAGGCCGCGCAGGAGAACCTCGCCGAGGCGCGCCGGTTCGTCCGGGCCCTGGCTCCCCCGGACCTGGAGCACGGCTCGCTGGCGGGGGCGCTGGAGCGGCTGTGCTCGGGCGCGCCCGGCCCGCGCGTGCGCTTCTCGGTCAGCGGTCCGCCGCGCGAGCTGCCGACCCCGTACGAGGTGGCCCTGCTGCGGATCGCCCAGTCGGCGCTGGCCAACGTGGTGCGGCACGCCCGGGCGGACCGGGCGGAGATCACGCTGACCTTCATGGACACCTCGGTCACGCTGGACGTCGTCGACGACGGCCGCGGCTTCGACCCCGCCTCGGCCCCCTCCGGCGAGGGCGGCTTCGGCCTGCCCGCGATGCGCGCGCGGGCGGAGTCGCTGGGCGGGCTGTTCACCGTGGAGTCCGACCCGGGCCAGGGCACCGCCGTGGCCGTCACCCTGCCGCTGCCCCTGGAGGCCTGACGATGACCATCCGGCTGCTGCTCGCCGACGACCACCCGGTGGTCCGCGCCGGGCTGCGCGCGGTGCTGGACACGGAGCCGGACTTCGCGGTGGTCGCGGAGGCGGCGACGGCGGAGCGGGCCGTGGAGCTGGCGGCGTCGGAGCCGGTGGACGTGGTGCTGATGGACCTCCAGTTCGGGGCCGGGATGCACGGCTCGGCGGCCACGGCGGCGATCACCGCCCGGCCGGGCGGGCCCCGGGTGCTGGTGCTGACCACGTACGACACGGACGCGGACATCCTCGCGGCGGTGGAGGCGGGGGCCTCGGGCTACCTGCTCAAGGACGCCCCGCCGGAGGAGCTCGCGGCGGCGGTCCGCACGGCCGCGGCCGGCCAGTCGGCGCTGGCCCCCGCGGTGGCGCTGCGGCTGATGGACCGGATGCGGACCCCGGCGGAGGCGCTGACCAAGCGGGAGCTGGAGGTGCTCCAGCTGGTCGCGGACGGCCTGTCGAACCAGCAGATCTCCAAGCGGCTGTTCCTCAGCCAGGCCACGGTCAAGTCCCACCTGGTGCACGTGTACGCCAAGCTCGGCGTGGACTCCCGTACGGCGGCGGTGGCGGCGGCCGCCACCCGCCGGCTGATCCGCACGCCCTGAAATATCGGTGTCGCGGCGGCGTCGTGATCATTAAGGTCCGGACCATGGATCTCTTACGCACACGCGCCGTGGCCTCGGCCGCACTGACCGTCTCCCTCCTCCTCGGCTCCGCCGCCGCGGCCTCCGCGGCCACGCCCGAGCCCGCCGGGCCCGTGCTCACCGGCCTGTCCTGCGGCTTCGACGGCCGGACCCCGCCCCCGCCCGTCACCCCGGGCGACAAGGGCCGGACCGTCATGGAGGCCCGCTGCCTGCTGACCTTCTGGACCGGGCTGCAGGCGACCGAGGAGGAGCCGAGGGACTCCTTCG
Organism: Streptomyces sp. NPDC058157; assembly: GCF_042884105.1. Classification (NCBI taxonomy): domain Bacteria; kingdom Bacillati; phylum Actinomycetota; class Actinomycetes; order Kitasatosporales; family Streptomycetaceae; genus Streptomyces; species Streptomyces sp. NPDC058157. The sequence goes on along the minus strand of NZ_JBHVUQ010000003.1, from coordinate 11,514 downwards.
GGCCGGACGCGGAGGAGGCCACCCGCCTCTTCCAGGTCCGCCGGGGCCTGTCGGAGACCGGCACGGTCGACGCCGCGACCTGGACGGAGCTGCGGCACAGCTGAGCCGCGGCTCGCTACGCCACCCAGTAGGGCCGGTCCACCCCCGGGGCCAGCGGCACGCCGTCGTGGAAGGCCGCCGCGAGGAGCCGTACGCCCTCGTCGAGGCGGTCGGGCGGCAGGGTGTACGGGATGCGCAGCCGGTGCTCGAAGGTGCCGGGGTCGACGCCGAAGCGGGCGCCCCGGCCGATGTGCACCCCGGCGGCGGCCGCCCGTTCGGCGAGGGCGGAGCTGACGGGCTCGCCGAGGTCGACCCAGAGCGAGAGGCCGCCGGGCGGCAGCCGCCAGGACCACTCCGGGGTGTGCCGCTGCAGCGAGCCCACCAGGGCCGCCCGCCGGACCCGCAGCTCGGCGAGCCGCCGGGGCAGGGACCGGTCGAGGCCCTCCAGCAACGGCAGGGCCACCACCTGGTCGAGGACGGAGCCGGTCATGTCGGCCGACACCCGGACCGCCGTCAGCTCGTTGACGAGCTTCGCGGTGGCCCGGATCCAGCCCACCCGCAGCCCGCCCCAGTGGGTCTTGCTCAGCGAGCCGATGGTGATCACGTGGTCGGCGCCGGAGCGCGGAGCGAGCGAGGCCAGCGGGGCGGGGGCGGGCACGTCCAGGGCGATGTCGGCGATGGTCTCGTCCACCACCAGCCAGGTCCCGGTGGCCCGGGTCGCCGCCAGCAGCCGCAGCCGGTGCTCCTCGGGCATCAGGGCGCCGGTCGGGTTGTGGAAGTCGGGGATGGTGTACGCCAGCCGCGGGACGGTCTGGTGGAGGGTGGACTCGGCCGTCTCCATGTCCCAGCCCGCGTCGGAGACGGGGACGGAGCCGGTGCGCAGCCGGGCGTGGCGCAGGGCGTCGAGGGCGTTGGCGTAGGTGGGGCTCTCGGTGACGACCCGGTCGCCGGGCCGGCAGAGCAGGCTGACGACCAGGGCGAAGGCCTGCTGGGCACCGGCGGTGACCAGGATCTGCTCGGGGCGGGTGGGCAGCCCGCGCCGGGTGAAGCGGTCGGCGACGGCCGCGCGCAGGTCGGGCAGGCCGAAGGGGTGGTAGCCGGGGTCGCGGGCGAGGGCGGGCAGCCGGGGGGCGGCCCAGGCGAGGGCCTGCGCGAGGCTGTCCGCGGGGGCGCCCATCGCGGCGATGGCGAGGTCGATGCCGGGCTCCCCGTCGGCCCGGCCGCCGACCCCGCCGACCAGCAGGTGGGCGCCGACCGGGCCGTGCCCCTCGGGGAGCTCGGTCCAGGTGCCGGAGCCGCGGCGGCTGCGGACGTAGCCGCTCTCGCGCAGCAGGTCGTAGGCGCCGGTGACGGTGGCGCGGCTGGCGCCGACGGCCTCGGCGAGCTCGCGTTCGGCGGGGAGGCGCACGTGCAGGGCGATCCGGCCGTCGAGGATCAGGGTGCGGACGGCGTCGGCGAGGGACCGGTAGCCGGGGCGGGCCAGGACCTCGGCCGGGAGCATCGCCGCCAGTTGGCGGCTGCCGACGGTCCTGTCGGCCGTATGGACCACTCTGTGGACCTCTCGCCCGTTCGCCATGCCAACCTCCCCTGATTGGCTCTGCCCGCCAGGCCAATCCGGGACCAGACTCGCTGTATTGGCCCCCGATTGGCAAGGAGAGTCCGGAATGCCGTACGACGTGTTCACCGACCGTGACGAGCGGGCGCTGCTGGCTGCCGCCGAGAACCGGATCTCCGAGCCCCTGCGGATCGGGGCCGCGCTGGCCTCCGTACGGCGGCTGCTCGCGCGGCACTCACCCGTACGGGCGACGAGGGCGCGAGAATCGCTGCCATGTCAGCAGCCGAACACACGACCCAGTCCGCTCCCCCGGTGAACGCCGGCGCGCCCCCGGTGATCGCGGGCCTGCTCCTCGCGGCCGGCGGCGGCCGGCGGCTCGGGGGGCGCCCCAAGGCCCTGCTCCCGTACCGCGGCCGCCCGCTGGTGGAGAACGCCGTCCGCGTGCTGCGCGAGGCCGGCTGCGGTCCGGTGCACGTCGTCCTGGGCGCGTCGGCGGCCGAGGTGCGCGAGCGGGCCGACCTGGCGGGGTGCGTGGTGGTGGACAACCCGGACTGGGCCGAGGGGATGGGCTCCTCCCTGCGGGTGGGCCTGGCCTCGCTGGCCGGCACGGGGGCGCACGCGGCCCTGGTCTCCCTGGTGGACCAGCCGGGCATCGGCCCGGAGGCGGTGGCCCGGGTGCGGGCGGCGTACCGGTCCCCGGCCAGCCTGGCGGCGGCCGCGTACGACGGGGAGCGCGGGCATCCGGTGCTGTTCGGGGCGGAGCGCTGGGCGGACGTAGCGGCGACGGCGACCGGGGACCGGGGGGCGCGGGTCCACCTGAAGAACCACGCGGACGAGCTCATGATGGTGGAGTGCGGGGACGTCGCGGCCGCCTTCGACATCGACACCCCGCCCGATCTGGCGCGCCTGGTCTGAGCCGGGCCCGGGCCGGGCCGGGGCGCCGCCGGAGCGGGCTGTGACCGCGATGGCACTGAGGGCCACGGGCAACTGGAATCTGTCGACTCAGAGAATCTCGACATCAACAAACCATTGAACTTCCACCATGAGGAAATTACTATCCACTGGTCAGAAGCGCCCGAACCCCCAGACGGCGCCCGCGACCGTTACCCGGAACTCTCCACACCCGACGGCACTGCGTGCCGTCTCGCGCGAGCATTCCCCGCGGCCGCAAGGCACCGCCGCTGAAGGAGTGACAGATATGTCCGCACCAGCGCCGTCCCCGCTGGCCATCGTCGACGCCGAGCCCCTGCCCCGGCAGGACGAAGTCCTCACGGATGCGGCCCTCGCCTTCGTGGCGGAGCTCCACCGGCGGTTCGCCCCCCGCCGCGCCGAGCTCCTCGCCCGACGCGGCGAGCGGCGCGCCGAGATCGCCCGCACCTCCACGCTCGACTTCCTCCCGGACACCGCACAGGTCCGCGAGGGCGACTGGAAGGTGGCGCCGGCCCCGGCCGCCCTGAACGACCGCCGCGTGGAGATCACCGGTCCCACCGACCGCAAGATGACCATCAACGCCCTGAACTCGGGCGCCAAGGTCTGGCTCGCCGACTTCGAGGACGCCTCGGCTCCCACCTGGGAGAACGTGGTCCTCGGCCAGCTCAACCTCATCGACGCCTACGAGCGCCGCATCGACTTCACGGACGCGCGCACCGGCAAGGCATACGCCCTGAAGCCCAACGACGAGCTCGCCACGGTCGTCATGCGCCCGCGCGGCTGGCACCTGGAGGAGCGCCACCTCAGCTTCGAGGGCGGCCCGGCCTCCGGCTCCCTCGTCGACTTCGGCCTGTACTTCTTCCACAACGCCCAGCGCCTGATCGACCTGGGCAAGGGCCCCTACTTCTACCTCCCGAAGACGGAGTCGCACCTGGAGGCCCGCCTCTGGAACGAGATCTTCGTCTTCGCCCAGGACTACGTCGGCATCCCGCAGGGGACCGTCCGCGCGACCGTCCTGATCGAGACCATCACCGCGGCCTACGAGATGGAAGAGATCCTCTTCGAGCTCAAGGACCACGCGGCGGGCCTCAACGCGGGCCGCTGGGACTACCTGTTCTCCATCGTCAAGAACTTCCGCGACGGCGGCGAGAAGTTCGTCCTGCCGGACCGCAACGCGGTCACCATGACGGCGCCCTTCATGCGCGCCTACACCGAACTGCTCGTCCGCACCTGCCACAAGCGCGGCGCGCACGCCATCGGCGGCATGGCGGCCTTCATCCCCTCCCGCAAGGACGCCGAGGCCAACGCGGTGGCCTTCGCCAAGGTCAAGGCCGACAAGGACCGCGAGGCCGGCGACGGCTTCGACGGCTCCTGGGTCGCCCACCCCGACCTGGTCCCGATCGCCATGGCCTCCTTCGACGCCGTCCTGGGCGAGAAGCCCAACCAGAAGGACCGCCTCCGCGAGGACGTGGCCGTCGCCCCCGGCGACCTGATCGCGATCGACTCCCTGGACGCCCGGCCCACCTACGAGGGCCTGCGCAACGCCGTCCAGGTCGGCATCCGCTACATCGAGGCCTGGCTGCGCGGCCTGGGCGCCGTCGGCATCTTCGGCCTCATGGAGGACGCCGCCACCGCCGAGATCTCGCGCTCCCAGATCTGGCAGTGGATCAACGCCGGAGTCGTCTTCGAGAACGGCGAGCGCGCCACCGCCGAACTGACCCGCACCTTCGCCGCCGAGGAACTCGCCGCGATCCGCGCCGAGGCCGGCGAGGAGGCCTTCGCGGCCGGGAAGTGGCAGCAGGCCCACGACCTCTTCCTCAAGGTCTCCCTGGACGCCGACTACGCGGACTTCCTGACCCTCCCCGCGTACGACCAGCTGACCGGCTGACACCCCCACTTCGGCTGAATCGCACAGCAGCCGAACCCCCTCCGCCCCCGCCGCCCTCCCAGGGCGCCGGGGGCGGGGTCGTTCCCCCGGGCTCGCGGCCGTTTGCCGAGGGGGACGCGCCGTGCGCGGGTGCGAAAGCACGCGGCCGTCCCCGCGCGCCGCTGCCGCGCCCGGGCCCCCGTCGGTCCGCCCCGGCGGAGCCTCCCCGCGCCCGACCGACCGGTCGGGCGTTACGTCATCGTAATCCGACTGTACCTAGCGGTAACAAGTGGGCGCGTGCCACCTTTCCGATGCCACCGGCGCCGGCGGTACCCCCACTTTCCAAGCCACGCACAGGAGTTGTTCCCGACTCCGGCGTGGCCGACCGCAGGAGTTCCGCAGTGATCGGATTCCGCAAGGCCGGCAAGGGCCGGGCCGTCCGGCGTCGTGTGCGGCGACTGGCCGGGGCCGGGATGGTCGTACCGCTGGCCGCCGGCGCGCTGCTCGTCGGCGGGGCCGGACCGGCCGCCGCCGGGCCCGGGACCGGGCCCACCGCCGTCGTGTCCATGGGCGACAGCTACATCTCCGGCGAGGCCGGGCGCTGGAAGGGCAACAGCCTGACCAACAGCGGGAGCAGGAACGGCACCGACCGGGCGTGGGTCAGTGCCAGTACCTACGACCCCGCGAAGGTGTACGGCAGCACGGCCGGCGGCTGCGACCGTTCGGACTCGGCCGAGGTGCTGAGCGCGGGCGCGGTCGCCGAGACGGCCGTGAACCTCGCCTGTTCCGGGGCGACTTCGGAGAACGTCTTCCGCGCCTCCAACGGGGGCGTCGCGTACAAGGGCGAGGCCCCGCAGGCAGACCAGCTGGCGGCCGTGGCCGCGAGCCGCAACGTGAAGGTCATCGCGCTGTCCGTCGGCGGCAACGACCTGGGCTTCGCCGACATCATCAAGGAGTGCGCGTACGACTTCGTGCTCTGGGGCTCGTACTGCTACGACGACCAGCAGGCGGCCGTCGACGCGAAGATCGACGGGGTGATGGCGAACGTCGGGAAGTCCGTCGACGAGATCCGGGCCGTGATGCGCGCGGCCGGGTACACCGACTCCTCGTACCGCATCGTGCTCCAGTCCTACCCCTCGCCGATCCCGCGCGGCGCCGAGAACCGGTACACCCAGAGCGACTGGAGCCGGCTCAACAGCGGCGGCTGCCCCTTCTGGAACCGTGACTCGGACTGGGCCCGCGACTCCCTGGTGCCGCAGCTCGCCGGGCGCCTCAAGCAGGTCGCGGCGGCCAAGGGCACCCAGTTCCTGGACCTGCGCGACATGATGCAGGGGCGCGAGGTCTGCGCGAAGGCCAGCAAGCAGGTCACCTCGACGGTCCCCGCGTCGGCGAAAACCAGCGAATGGGCCCGGTGGATCGACAACAACGAGACCCAGGGCCTGGTCCAGGAGTCCATGCACCCGAACTACTTCGGCCAGCTGGCCGTCGGCCGCTGCCTGGCCCTGGCCGTGGCGCAGCCCGCGGACTCGGCGTCCAGCTGCAAGAACACCGCCGGTGGCGACCAGAGCGGGATGTTCCTGACATCCGCTCCGTGATGCGGTGAGGACCCCGGGGGGCCGGCCGTCGGGCTGACATGATCAGGTCGCGATCGCCCGTCCCCCCGGGGAACCCCGTACCACCGAAGGAAGTTGACCGGACATGGCCGTCATCCACCGCACCACCATGAACCCCGGCAAGCTGGACCTGCTCGCCGGCTGGCTCCCCTCCCGCCCCTGGTACGCCGGCGCCTCCGGAGCGCCCGAGCTGGCCCGGGCCGGCGGGTTCCGGATCGACGACCCCGCGGGTGAGGTGGGCATCGAGTTCGTGGTGGTCACCGACGCGTCGGCGGCGGAGCCCGTCGCGTACCTCGTGCCGCTGACCTACCGCGGGGCTCCGCTCGAAGGGGCCGAGGCCGGTCTCGTCGGGACCTCCGAGCACGGGGTGCTGGGCACCCGCTGGATCTACGACGGGGCCCACGACCCGGTGCTCACCGAGCGGCTGATCGCCCTCCTGCGGGGCGACGCCGAACCGCAGCACCAGAGCGTGACCGGCGCCCCCGACCCGACCGTCGTCCCCGAGGCCGGCGAGGGCGCCCTGCCCGCCGGGGCGGCGGCGGTGGCCGTGGAGGACGGGCCGGAGGGCACCCGTCTCGTGGTCGAGGCGGACGGGCGGCGGCTCGGCGCGCTGGAGGTCGTGCGGGTGCTGGAGGCCGACCGGACCGGCGGCCCCGGCGCGCTGGGCCGCGTCACCGCCGAGTGGGAGCTGCCCGACGGGACCCGGGCGCGCGGGGCCGTCGCCGTGCTGCGGGAAGGCTGAGGGACGGGCCCTTACGCCGCGCGGTCCGGGCCCGTGAGGGCCTCCAGCGCCGTGGTGAAGGCCGCCCGGCAGCGGAGCCAGTCCGGGTCCGGGGCCGGGGAGTGCAGGTCGACGAGTTTGGGCAGCAGGTCCGCCGAGAAGGCGCGGGCCGCCTCCGCCGGGAGCAGCGAGGGCAGGTTGTCGATGGCTATCACGTCGAGCGGGCGGGTGCCGCCGCGCAGCCGGCGGGCCGGGGCCGACCAGTCGGTGAGGCGGTCGTAGACCGGGAGCAGGTGCAGTTCTGATCCGGTGTCACAGGTGATGTCGGCGATCACCGAGAGCCGGCCTGTGCCGGTCTCCAGGTCGGCGGGGGTCAGGAAGGGCGGCACGGGCCGGGTCGTCAGGACCGCGTTGACCAGGATGTCGTGGTCCAGCAGCGCGGCCCGGTCGAGCCGGCGGGTGGCCCCGCGCCCCCAGCGGGTGACCGCGATCCCGGCGGTGGTGAGGGCGTCGCAGGCACCGCGCCCGCTGCGGCCGCCCGCGCCGATCACCAGGGCGCGTAACCCGTCGGCCGGCGCGTCCCGCAGGCGGGCGTCCAGCTCCGGCCGGGGCGTCGGGACGAGGGGGGCGGTCAGCCGGCCCCGCACGTGCAGGGCGGCCAGGGCGGCGCCCGCGTACCCGGCCCAGTAGCCGAAGGCGGCGAGGCGCCGGCCCTGGGCGTCGGCCAGGTACTCCAGGTCGAGCAGGGTCCCGCCGCCCGCGGCGAACCGGCGCAGCAGTCCGGGCGCCTGGGGCTGGCCCTTGTAGGCGTGCCCGAAGTAGACGTGCCGGTGGTGCAGGGCCTCGGGTGCGGGCGGGAGCTCCTTGAGGCCGAGGACGTACGCCGTCCCGGGCGCGGCCCGCGCCCAGGAGCCGGCCGGGACGGTGCGGCAGCCGGCGGCGGCGTACGCGTCGAGCGGGAAGACGCGGTGGCCGGAGTCCTCCACGGTGATCCGTACGCCCTGCCGGACGAGGAGCCCGGCGTCCTCGGGGGTCAGGGGCGCACGCCGTTCGGTGGGTCGGGTCTCGCTGCGCATCCACAGCTGCGGGGTCTCGGCCATCGCTGTACCACCTGTCCGGTCAGAGGGGTGGGGCGAGCCAGCGCTCAAGCGATGTCTTTCCGCGTCCTTTACGCCGTACGCCGGATCGAGGCGGCAACTCCGGGCCCCCTGGCACCCCGTGCCCCGCGGGTCCTCCCCGGCCTCATCCCGGGCACCGAACGGCCCTCAGACCCGGCTCCGCATCCGGCCAGGCCCCGGCCCGCGACCGGCTCCGACCGCGCGTCGCGGCCTGCTCCGGCCCCCGGCCCCCCGCGGCCTGCCCCGGTACCCGGCTCCACGGCCGGCCGGGGCCCCGCCGCACGACCGGCCGGGGGCCCCGCCGCACGACCGGCGCCGACCGCGCGTCGGAACCGGCTCGGACGACGGCTCGCGACCGGCGCGCGCTCCGCCCGGAGGCCGGCTCCGGCGCCGCAGCACACCCGGCCCCGGGAGCGGCTCACAGCTCCGGGAGCAGTTCGCGCAAGGGGGTCCGGGCGCCCTCCGTGTAGGCGGTGTGGAGGTCCTCCGGGGTCAGGCGCAGCCGCAGGAGGCGCTCCGCGCGCGGGGGGCAGGCCGAGGCCGGGCGGTGGCCGGAGACGGCGCCGAGCAGCCGGGCGGCCAGCTCGTAGCGGCCGAGGTCGGCCTCCAGCTGGGCGAGCAGCTCCACCGAGAGGGCCTGGCCCAGCCGGTCGCCCAGCGCGAACTGGGTCTCCAGGGAACGCAGCAGCCAGGTGCGGGCCAGCGCCGGGCGGCCCTCGCGGCGCTGGAGGAGGGCCTGCGCGTAGCCGGCCCAGGACCGGGCCCACGGGTCGGAGCCGTCGGACGCCCCGGGGCCGAAGGCCACGGCCGCCGGGTCGGTGTACGCGAGGGCCATGGCCAGGCCCGCCTCCAGGGCCCGCCGCCCGGGCCCGTACTCGGGCTGCGCCGGCAGCAGTTCGAGGGCTTCGAGGTACTCGTCGCCGGCCTCCTCCGGCCGGTCCCGCCACAGGGCGACGGTGCCCCGGACGTGCGCCAGGTAGGCCAGTACGGTGTCCTCCCCCTCCTGCACGGCCGTGGTCCAGGCCTCCACCAGCAGCGGATCGGCCGCCTCCGCCTGGCCGAAGCTCGCCACCAGCCAGGCCGCCAGCCACAGGGCCCGGGCCGGGCGGGGCTCCGGGTGCAGGGCCAGGGCCCGTTCCAGGTGCCCGCGCCCCTCCTCCACCAGCCCGCACGCCGACCAGAGGAACCACAGCGACACCGCGATCTCCAGCGCGCCCGCCGCACCGGCCGGCGACCGGGGGTCCATCGCCAGCCGCAGTTCGGGCAGTTCCCGCAGGGCCAGGGCCCGGGCCTCCAGCTGCGCCCCCGACCGCCACAGCTGCGCGGCGCGTTCCGCGGTGACCCGGCAGCGTTCGTGGTGGCGGCGGACGGCGGTCGGCCCGTCCCCGAGCGGATCACGGGCCAGCCGCCGGGCCGCGTAGGCCCGTACGGTCAGCGGCAGCCGGTAGCGGCCCGCGTACCCGGGTTCCGCCAGCAGGGCCGGGGCCAGCCGCCGGAGGGTCTGGACGGCGGTCCGGGGGCCGAGCGCGCCGAAGCCGCAGACCTCGGCGACGGCGGCCTCGTCGAAGGAGCCCGCGAAGACCGAGAGGCGCTCCCACAGCAGCCGCTCCCCGGGGGCGGCCAGCCGGCACAGGCGCAGGGCGTCGGCCCCGCCCGCCGGGCCCGGGCCGCCGACGAGGAACTCCAGCGGGTCGGCGGTCAGCCGGCGCAGCGCCTCGGCGGGGCCGTGGCCGCGGGTCCGCACGGCCGCGAGCTCCAGCGCGCCGGGGATCCCGTCCAGGGCGCGGCACAGGGCGGCGACGGCCCCGGCGTTGTGCTCGGTGAGCTCGAAGCGGGGGTCGGCCCCCCGCGCCCGTTCCGTGTAGAGCCGTACGGCGGCGGACAGGGCCACCTCGGCCACCGCACGCGGTGCGGCGGGGTCCTCCGGGGCGGCCGGAAGGGCCAGCGGCCCGACGGCGAACCGGGTCTCCCCCGCCACGTCGAGGGTCCGCTGCGATGTGGCCAGAATCCGTACCCCCGGCCACCGTGCCAGGAGCTCCCCCACGAGCTCCCCGGCGAGGTCGCCGAGCTGCTCGCAGCCGTCCAGGACCAGCAGCGCCGCACGCCCGTCGAGCCCCGCGCCCAGCTCGTCGGCCAGGGCCGCCGGGCGGCCGGGACGCAGCCGGGACGTGCCGGCCCATACGATGTCGCCGCCCTGTCCGCCGCACAGCTCGCGGGCGGCCCGCACGGCGATCCGGGTCTTGCCCACTCCGGCCGGTCCCGTGAGCGTGACCAGGCGTTCCGTGGCCAGCAGGGCCAGGACGCGGGCCACTTCGGCGGCCCGGCCGACGAGGCTGGACAGCTCGGCGGGCACCGCTTGAGGCGCGCTCGAGCAGGGCTCCCCCATACGTCCTCCCGCTGCTCTCCTGGGGCTGCGCACGTCCGTCCTCTCCCGCACGGCCGCCCGATGCGGCGGTTGGGCGCACGAAGAGAGATGATCAGTCGAAAGTCCGGTTAACCGGTCCGGGGCCGGGAAAACCGCCAGGGGTAAGTATGAACTCGGCCATTTCCACCATTGACGACACCGACCGTGCGCTGGTGCACGCCCTCCAGCTCGCGCCCCGCGCCAGCTGGGAGCGGCTGGCGCCGGTTCTGGGTGCGCGCCCGGAGACCCTGGCCCGCCGCTGGGAGCGGATGACGTCCGCCGGGGAGGCCTGGGTGTCGGGGCTGGGGCTGCGGACGGGCGGCCAGGCGCCGTGCATGGCGTGGGTGGAGGTGATGTGCGCGGCGGGCGCCTCCCCGGCGGTGGGGGCGGCCCTGGTCGGCGACGCGCACACGATGGGGGTGGAGCACACGACGGGCGGCCGCGACCTGCTGGCCTTCGTGGCCGTGCCGGACCTGCACATGCTGTTCCGCTACCTGTCCTTCCGGGTGCAGCGGATCCCCGGGGTGACCGGGACCCGGTCCTCGATGGTCACGGCGGTGCACTCGCCCCCGGACCGCTGGCGGATGGACCACCTGTCCCCGGCGCAGGTCGCCCTGCTGACGGGGCGCACCCGGCGGGCCCCGGGGGCGCCGGGGGCGGTGGCCCCGCCGGTCGCCCCGGTACCGGAGGAGGACCGGCCGCTGCTGATGGCACTGGCCGCGGACGGGCGGCGCAGCGTGGCCGCGCTGGCCCGGGAGTCGGGGATGAGCGAGTCGACCGTACGGCGCCGGCTGGGGCGGCTGGAGGCGGGGCAGGGCCTGCGCTACAGCTGTGCGATGGCCTCGGGACTGTCCGGCTGGCCGGTGTCGGCGACCCTGTGGGCGGAGGTGCGCGAGCACGAGGTGTCCGACTGCGCGGCGGTGGCCGCGGGGCTGCGGGAAACGCGGACCTGCATGTCGGTGAGCGGCACCTGGAACTTCATGATCAGCGCCCGGCTGCGCACCATCGAGGGGCTCGCGCGCTACACGGCCGACCTGTCCCGGCGGCTGCCGGGGCTGCGGATCACCGACTCCGCGGTGGCGTTGCACGTGCGCAAGTCGGAGGCGCAGGAGCTGGACCAGACGGGGCGGCGGGTGCGGACGGTCCGGCCGGACATCTGGACGGACCCGGCGCCGGGGGTGGTGGACCGGACCTGATCCGGGCGCGCCGCCGGAAACGGCGGTGCCCCCGGCGGGCGTGCGCAGGCGCGTACGCCACACCCGCAGTG